>JBDSPC010000530.1:0-5627 GCA_039914485.1 Nocardioides sp. | reverse complement strand
GGCGGAAGGCGTCCGCCAGCTCGGGTCGGCCCTCACCGGCACGGACGCACGAGTCCTGATCGAGCTCGAGAGCGGCAACGAGCGCACCGGCGTGCGACTTGAGGGCATCGTCGAGATCGCCCGCGCGATCGAACGCGAGGGGCTGCACCTCGGCGGGGTCTTCACCCACGGCGGGCAATCGTACGCCGGCCGCGACCGGGTCGCAGCTGCCTCGGCCGACGAGGTCGGAGCCATCTCGATAGCCGTCGAGGCGCTCGAAGCAGCCGGGTTCGCCGTACCCACCCGCAGTGTCGGCTCGACACCGACGGCGATCGACTCCGCCCAGGGTCCGGTCAACGAGATCCGCCCCGGGACCTACGTCTACAACGACCGCCTGCAGGTCCAGCTCGGCTCCTGCGCACCGGAGGACGTCGCGCTCCTGGTGGCGACGACGGTCGTCAGTCACTCGGGCGGGCGGTTCGTGCTGGACGCGGGCGCCAAGACGCTGACCAAGGACGTGCCGGCCGTTCTACAGGGGTTCGGTGCGCTCCCCCACTATCCGCAGGCAGTCATCGAGCGCGTCTACGACCACCACGCGATCGTCGATCCGGGTGACGGTGGAAGACCGGCGATCGGCGAGATCGTCGCGGTGGTGCCCAACCACGTGTGCCCGGTCGTCGACCTCGCCGCGACTGCTGTGATCGTGAGCGACGGCGAGATGGTCGATCGGTGGCAGGTGGACGCGCACAACCGCTCGGGCTGAGTCCGACCTACGCAGTCAGGAGCCGGGCCATGGCGGCCCGCGCTTCGCCGTACGCACCCTCGAAGCCGCCGGCGGTCTTCGCGACGATGGCGCCCTCGTAGAGGAGGTGCGCGTGCGCGCCCAGCACCTGGGCGTCCGGGATCCCGGCTTCGTCGACCAGGCGCACGAAGAGGTCTCGCATGTAGCGCTTGTCCTCGCGGATGACGGCGTTGCCCGGGTGGTCGGTGCCACCGAGCTCGGCGTACGCATTGACGAAGGCGCAGCCCCGGTCCTGCTCGCGCATGCGCTCCTCGAGCGCGTCCATCACCGCCAGGACGCGCTCCGGGCCGGGCTCCGGGGCATGGCGCTCGAGGTGGTCGGTCAGGAAGTCGATCCATCGGTCCGCCCGACGGGTGAGGTAGGCGGCGACCAGCTCGTCCTTCGAACCGAACCTGTCGTAGAGGGTCTTCTTGGTCGTCCCGGCCTCGTCGGCGATCAGGTCGACGCCGACGGCCCGGATGCCGCGCTCGTAGAAGAGCGCGCTCGCGGTGTCGAGGATGCGCTCCCCCGCCGGGGTGTTCGGGTTACGAGTGATCGTCTTCATCTTCTACCTCCCAAGGACACTGCGAGTATACAGACCGGTATGGTTATGTCGAGGCATGAACCGTTTCACCCCCATTCCCCTGGTCGTCCTCTGGAGCTCCGGCTTCGTCGGCGCCACCCTGGCCTCCCGATCAGCGCCCGCGGAGACGACGCTCCTGTGGCGCTACGTCGTGGCGGTCGTGCCGCTGGTCGGGTGGGCGCTGTGGACGAGACGTCGGTACGGCGCCCGGTTCCTCGTCCGCGAGGGCGTGATCGGGATCCTCGCCCAGGGCGGCTACTGCCTGGGCGTCTACCGCGCGGCAGACATGGGCGTTCTTCCCGGAACGTCGGCCCTCGTGGCCTCGTTGCAGCCGCCGCTGGTGGCGGCCGTGCTGTGGGCCGGATCAGGAGGCCGGACCGACCGGCGCCAGGCGCTGGGGCTGGTGACCGGAATGGCCGGAGTGCTGCTCGTCGTCGGTGGTGACCTCGGCGGCGCGGGCGGCACGGCCGGGCTCACGGCCGTCGGCCTCGGGACCCTCAGCCTCACTGCGGCGACCCTCGTCGCAGGCCGTTGGGCCGAACCGCCGGGGCACGGCGTGATGGACTCGCTCGCCGTCCAGTCGGTCATGGCGCTCGGCTCCTTCGCGGCCGTCGCTCTCGCGACCGGGACCGCCGCACCACCGCGGGACGGCGACTTCTGGTTGGCCATCGCGTGGCTCGTGGTGCTGCCGGCCTTCGGTGGCTACGGCACCTACTACTACGTGCTGAGGACCTCAGGGCCGGTGGCCGTGAGCGCCTGGCTCTACCTGACTCCGGCGGTCGCAGCCCTCTGGGCATGGCCGATGTTCGGCGAGCCGCTGACCGTTCGCGCCGCCGTCGGATTCCTGATCGCAGCGGCGGGGGTCGCGGCCGTCGTACGAGCGAAACGGCCCGTCAGTCACTCGTCGACGCGGGGACCTCAGCGTCGAGGCGATCCAGCAGGCTGCGCAGCAGCCGGCGCAACTGCCGGGACTCGGTCGCGTTCAGGCCGAGAGACTCGACCAGACGAGAGGGCACGTCGGCGACCCGATCCTGCAGGTCCTGCCCGGCGATGGTGACAGTGACCAGGACTCGCCTCTCGTCGTCGGCATCGCGCCGCCGGGTGACGAAACCAGCCTGCTCGAGCCGCTTGAGGACCCCTGTGAGGGTGCCGGAGTCGAGGCAGAGTCGACCCCCCAGCTCACCGACGGTCATTGGCTCGCCCTCGTCCCAGAGGGCGAGGAGCGCGAGGTATTGCGGATACGTGAGCCCGAACTCCGCCAGGAGCGGGCCGTACGCACGCGTGACAGCCCGGCTGGCGGCGTACAGCGGGAAGCAGAGCTGGGCGTCGAGGTCGAGCTGAGGGTGACGGGACACACAGTGATCTTACCTTGCTCAATTCAATTGGATACAATTAGATTGCGTACATGAAGACTCTCTACACAACCACCGCCATCGCCACCGGAGACGGCCGCAACGGCCATGTCCAGACCACCGACGGCATCCTCGCCACCGACGTCCGCATGCCCGCCGAGCTCGGCGGTCCGGGCGGCTCTACCAACCCCGAGCAGCTGTTCGCCGCCGGCTATGCCGCGTGCTTCCACTCGGCGCTCAAGCGCGTCGCCGGCGCGGACGGTGTCGACGCGACCGACAGCGAGGTCGTCGCAGACGTGTCGTTGGGTGCCCTCGAGAACGGCTCGTTCCAGCTGGCCGTCGCCCTCGAGGTGACCATCCCGGGCGCCGAGCGCGACGTGGCCGAGAAGGTCGTCGCGCGCGCCCACGAGGTCTGCCCCTACTCGAACGCCACGCGGGGCAACATCGAGGTCGTTCTCACGGTCGCGTGACACACGTGGCCACACAGACGTTGAGCCGAGCTACTCCTCGAGGGATGCCCCCTCCGTGAGGGCCACGAGCTCCTGGGCGACCAACCGCACGCTGACCGCGCGTTGCTCCGCGGTTCGCTGCATCAGCGCCAAAGCCTTCGCCTCGGAGAACGTGAAGCGTTCCATCACGATCCCCAGCGCCTGGCCGACCGCACGCCGCTCAGCCACGTTGCTATCCCGGTCGTGGTAGTCGACTGCGTAGGCCAGCGCGGTGGCGGAGTGATGCGCGAACAGGTCGGTCAGCACGGCCATGTCGTCGAAGGCGTGGGACCTGAGCGAGTACAGGTTGAGCACACCACGCGCCCGGGCGGTGTCGAAGAGCACGACGGCCACTTGCGCGCTGACTCCGGCGCTCGCCGCGACTGCGGCGTAGGCCGGGTAGCGATCATCTCGCGCCAGGTCGGAGGCCGTGACCGCGGGCGCCTGGCCCGGCTCGAGGGTGTCGTCGGCCTCGGATCGCGCTACCGGATCCTCGGATTCCGACGAGTCGATCACGTCGACGGCCGGCCCCTCGCCGAGCTCCTGCTGCAGGCGGTCCAGCCGAGCTGCGGTGTCCGCCGTCAGTTCGGGTGCCGCCTCGCCCGCACCTCGGGCCGGCTCGTGACGATCGTCCTCGGAGCCGGCCGCCGCGGCCGTCTCGTGGTGGCCGTCGGCGTGCTCGATGGTGATCGTTGCTCCGTCGACGTCCGGCAGCAGCTCCACCGCGGCCTCGGTCACCCGACGCAGCGTCTGCGCCAGGTCTCCCGGCGCCAGGGCGGCGTGCAGCTCGGCCATGACGGCCACGAGGTCACTGCTGTTGGTCACGAGCTGAACGGTAACCCCCGGGGGCGTCGCCCGGGCGCGATCTGCGTGCGGTCGTGACTCACAATGGCGAGATGCGAACCAAGAGGATCCGCGCGAGATCACGACGCTGGACGCTGCTGTGCATGGCTGTTCTGACCGTCAGCGGGTTGCCCACGACGGCTGCGGGGCAAGCCGACGACGGACCGCGCACGCTGCGGGTCGGGCCGGACCGTTCGCTCACGACCCCCAGCGCGGCCGCGGCGGTGGCCCGCGACGGTGACACGGTGCTGATCGACGCCGGCCCCTACGTCGGCGACGTCGCCACGTGGACCCAGGACGACCTGACCCTGCGCGGTGACGGTGGACGGGCGCACGTACAGGCTGACGGCCAGAGCGCCCAGGGGAAGGCGATCTGGGTGATCGCCGGAGATCGCACCACTGTCGACCGCATCGAGTTCAGCGGGTCGACAGTGCCTGACCAGAACGGTGCCGGCATCCGCCAGGAGGGCACCGGCCTCACGGTCACCCGCAGCTGGTTCCACCACAACCAGAACGGCATCCTCGCCGGCGCCGATGCAGCGAGCGACATCGTGATCCGCCGGTCCCGGTTCTTCCGAAGTGGTGCCGGCGACGGCTACACGCACAACCTCTACATCGGCGCGGTGCGCTCGCTGACGGTGACGGGCAGCTACTTGTGGGGAGCCGACGTCGGCCACGAGCTCAAGTCCCGCGCCGCCCGGAACACGATCGTCGGCAACCGGATCACCGACGCCGACGCCACCGCCAGCTACTCCATCGACCTGCCCGACGGAGGTCGCTCGCTGATCGCCGGCAACGTCATCGTCCAGGGACCGAACTCGGAGAACTCGACCCTGGTGTCGTACGGCGCCGAGGGGCTCGCCCAGGCGTCACGCGAGCTCTGGGTGGTCAACAACACCTTCGTCAACCGTCGCACGACCGGGACCTTCGTCGGGCTGGCCGAGGGCAGCCGGGCGAGGCTCCGCAACAACCTGCTGGTCGGACCGGGCGACCTGACCAACCTCGTCGGTGTCGAGGCTCGGGCCAATCGCCGGGTGGGTCTGTCGGGTTTCGTCAATCCAGCCGCCGACGACTTCCGACTCCTGGACTCGTCGCCCGCGATCGATCGAGGTGTCCTGGTGCCGCAACGGTGGCGTGCGCGTTGGGAGTACGTCCACCCGACCAAGCAGGAGCGCCGCCCGGTCGTCGGCCGGCTCGACATCGGCGCCTACGAGCAGCGCTGAGACCCGCTCACGAGAACGCCGCGAGCGGCTCGGATCCTGACCAGTCGTGGCCCCAGTAGGAGTCCGCGGTGATCTCCTCGGCGGTGTAGTAGGTCTCGTCGACGGTCATGCCCTCGACGCCGTACTCCAGGTCCCAGCCGCCGGGGGCGCGCACGTAGAACGAGACCATGTGGTCGTTGGTGTGGCGGCCGAGGGTCGACGAGATCGAGAAGCCGGCGCGGTTCACGTTGTCGAGCGCACGCCCGACGGCATCGAGCGAGTCGACCTCGACCATCAGGTGCACCAGCCCGGGCGGGTCACCGTGCGGCGCGGGCACGACGGCCAGGCTGTGGTGGCGCTGGTTGACGCCCATGAAGCGCACACGCCTCGGCGTACCGA
>JBDSPC010000500.1:0-3513 GCA_039914485.1 Nocardioides sp. | reverse complement strand
ACCATCGCGCCGGTGATCGCGGACGGGAAGGCCGAGACTCCGTGGCCGGCGACGCCGTGGTCGCCGGCAAAGATGACGAGGCGGACGTTGTCGACCGGCACCGGCGGCACCTGTCCCTGGCAGGCCGCGACCCAGACCGCCAGGTCGCCGAGCCGGCCCAGCGCACCGGGCGGCGTGGCGAGTGCGGCCAGCCGCTTCTCGGCGTGGTTGCGGGCGATGTCGGAAGGGGCGGCGACGTAGGGCATGGGAGCTTCCTTGCGATCGAGAGCTTCGAAGAGGCGGTCTGTGATGTCTTCGGGGCGGACGGCGATCCGCGCCCAGGTCGAGTCGAGTCCGGGGAAGGTGTCGCAGCGGCGTACGGCGATGCCGGAGTCACGCAGCGCCTGGCGCGCTGCTCCGAGGCGGGCGAGCACGAACGACGCGCTCGACGAGACGTGCTCGATCCCCCGCTCGGTCAGGCCGGCGACGAGGTGGTCGCGCCAGCGGCCGATCGCTCGTGCGCGCTCCGTCGCCTCCGCGACCGCTCGGTCGTCGCTGCAGGCGACGATCGCGGCGACGGCGGGACCGGCGACCGACCACGGTGTCTGGCATCGCTCGAGGGCGCTGATGAAGACCGGGTCGCCGGCGACGTACCCCGCCCTGATCCCCGGGATCGACCAGTGCTTGGTGAGGCTGCGGATGACGAGGAGGCCGTCGAGGCGTTCGCGCAGCAGCGACTCGACCTCACCCGGGACCGCGTCCATGAAGGCCTCGTCGACGACGACGAGGCGCCCCGGCTTTCGCAGCTGCTTGATGAGTGACGCGGGATGCAGGACGCCCGTCGGGTTGGTCGGATTGCCGATGACGACCAGGTCCGCATCGTCCGGGACGAGTGAAGGGTCGAGGGTGAAGTCGGGCAGGCAGAGCACGGTGTCGACGACGTGGCCGGCCTGCTCCAGCGCCGCGTGCGGCTCGGTGAACTGCGGGTGCACGACGACCGGGTGCCGCCAGGGTTGTCGCGCGATCAGGGTGAACGCCTCGGCGGCGCCGGCAGTGGGCAGCACCTCGCGCTCGGGTCGACCCAGGAGGGCGGCAAGGGCCTTCCGAGCCGGCGCTGAGTCGGGATACGCCGCACTGTCGAGCGACGCGTGCAGCGCGTCGTCGAGCCACGCCGGCCGGGGGGTCGGGAAGACGTTGACCGCGAAGTCGACCAGTCCGTCGACCTCGGCGTCGCCGTGGTGACGGAGCGGATCGGCGACGGATGCGTGCGGCACTGCCGCATGCGCCGCGTCCGCGAACCGCTGTGCGAGCTGCGGATGCCCAGCCCAGTGCACGTGCAGGTAGGACGCGTGCCACGTGTCGGTCGCGAACCCGGTCGGCGCGCCGTCGATCTCCCAGGCACCACCGTCGCGGTCGACCGACGTCTTGTGGAACTCGTGCCCGGTCACCCGCTCCCCCACCCGCGTGATCAGCGAGTCGGTCAGCGCGGTGGCAGTCGGGTATCTCAACGTGAGCCGCGCGCCCATCGCGGCATGAGTCCTGACGACGCCCGCCATGGCCACCCCGTCGAGCGTCTCGGCGAGGTAGAGCAGCCCGGCGCACTCCGCGACGGTCGGGACGCCGGCCCGGACCGCGTTTCCCAGGTCGTCGAGCAGCGAACGGTTGGCGGCCAGCTCGGCGGCGTACACCTCGGGGAAACCGCCGCCGAGGTAGATCCCGCGCGTGCCCGCGGGCAGCGCGCGATCCACCAGCGGGTCGAAGGCGACGACCTCGCAGCCCGCGGCCTCGAGCAGCTCCTCGGTCTCGGGGTAGCGGAACGTGAAGGCCCGCCCGCCGGCGACGGCGATGACGGGACGACCGGGTCCGGGCCGCACTTCACGACGCGCGTCCCAGGGCGCCGCGTCCAGCGCTGGCGCCGAGCGAGCGACGGCCAGCAGTGCGTCGAGGTCGAGGTGACGAGCCACCTGCTCGCCCAGGCGCTGGACCACCGCGGCCGACTCGTCGCGCTCGGCGGCGGGCACGAGGCCGAGGTGGCGAGAGGGCGTGGCGAGTTCCTCGTCCCGCGGCAGGACGCCGAGCACCGGCATCGAGAGCGCGCTGCGGATCTCCTCGACGTTCCGGTCGGAGCCAGCGTGGTTGAGGATCACGCCGGCGATGTCGATCGACGGGTCGTACGCCGCCATCCCCGCCGCGATCGCCGCGACCGAGCGCGACTGGCGCGCGATGTCGAGGACGAGCACGACCGGCGACTGCGTGAGCCGAGCGACGTGGGCCGTCGAGGCGAACCCGTCCGTGCCGATCCGCCCGTCGTGCAGGCCCATCACGCCCTCGATGATCGCGACGTCGGCACCGAGCGCACCGTGCAGCAGCAGCGGCACGACCCGCTCCTCGCCGACGAGGTGCGGGTCGAGGTTGCGGCCCGGGCGACCGGACGCGAGCGCGTGGTAGCCGGGGTCGATGTAGTCGGGCCCGACCTTGTGCCCGCTGACGCTGAGCCCGTCTCCGACCGGCCCGGCGGTTCGCAGTGCCGCCAGCAGCCCCGTCGCGATCGTGGTCTTGCCCTGCCCGGTGCTCGGTGCGGCGATCACGAGCCGGGGCAGGTGGGTCACCACTCGATGCCCTTCTGGCCCTTCTGGCCCGCGTCCATCGGGTGCTTGACCTTGGCCATCTCGGTGACGAGGTCGGCGACCTCGATGAGCCGGGGATCGGCGTTGCGGCCGGTGATGACGACGTGCTGGAACCCCGGCCGATCGCGCAGTGTCGCGACGACGTCGTCGACGTCGACCCAGCCCCACGTCATCGGATAGGTGAACTCGTCCAGGATCAGCAGGTCGTGGGTCTCGTCGGCCAGGCGGCGCTTGATCTCCTGCCAGCCCTCGACGGCCGCGGTCGCGTGGTCGACGTCGTCGCCGTGCTTGCGCGTCCACGACCAGCCCGAGCCCATCTTGTGCCACTCGACCGGACCGCCCTCGCCGGTCTCCTCGTGCAGCGCGCCGAGGCGTTCGAGCACGGTCTGCTCGCCGATGCGCCACTTGGCCGACTTCACGAACTGGAACACCCCGACCTTCCAGCCCTGGTTCCAGCCACGCAGGCCGATCCCGAAGGCCGCGGTCGACTTCCCCTTGCCGTCGCCGGTGTGCACCATCACCAGCGGGCGGTTGCGACGCTGTCGCGTGGTGAGCCCGTCGTCGGGTACGGCGATCGGCTGACCCTGCGGCATCAGGCGACCCCCCTTCGCACAGAGCCGGTGAGCGCTTCCGCGGTCACCTCGGCGACCGGGAGATGCTCGGCGCCGAGCACCTCGGCCAGCCGTGAAGCCAGCCCGAGTCGGAGCGGACCGCCCTCGGAATCGATGACGATCGTGGTGACGCGGAGGCCGGCGACGTACTCCGCAGCCTTGATGGAGCGCGCCACCGCGTCGGCCCCGTCGGTCGCGCGGCCGTCCGTCACCACCACGAGCAAGGGGCGTAACCGTGGGTCCCGCAACCGCTCCCGCTGCAGGACGGTGGCGGCTTCGAGGAGCCCGGTCGCCAG
>JBDSPC010000498.1:0-8956 GCA_039914485.1 Nocardioides sp. | reverse complement strand
GTGATCAGGATGTCGGGGGGCCGGGTGGACAGCCGCCTGCGGTCGGCCGGGCTCGTGTCGCCGGACCGGAGCCCGACGGTGACTTCGGGCAGCGGGGTCTGGAGGCGGTCGGCGGTGTGGCGGATGCCGGTCAGGGGTGCGCGGAGGTTGCGCTCGACGTCGACGGCGAGCGCCTTCAGCGGGCTGATGTAGAGCACCCGGGTGCGCCTGGTCTTCTCCTCCGGCGGCCCGGCGGTGAGGAGCTTGTCGATCGCGAACAGGAAGGCGCTGAGCGTCTTGCCGCTGCCGGTCGGCGCGACCACGAGCGCGTGCTTGCCGTGCGCGATCGCCTCCCAGGCGCCCGCCTGCGCCGGTGTCGGGGCGGCGAAGGCAGCCTCGAACCACGTGCGCGTCGGGGCGCTGAAGTGGTCGAGGGCGGACATGGAGTCAGTCTGTCCTACGCCACCGACAGCGGGCATACGGTGAGCGCATGACGGTGTGGATGGAAGCGGGGCTGTGGGGTCTGTTCGCCGGGGGAGCACTCGTGCTCGGTGCCGGGATCGCCTGGCTGGTGCGAGTTCCGCCGGTGCTCGCCTACGCCGTCATGGCCTTCGGTGCCGGTGTGCTCGTCTCGGCGCTGGCCTTCGACCTGGTCGACGAGGCGGCCGACACCGGCGGCGTGCTTCCGACCGTCCTCGGCTTCCTCGCCGGCGCGTTGGCCTATGTCGGTGGGAACGTGCTGCTCGCCAGGCGCGGAGCCCGCCACCGGAAGCGTTCGGGAGACCAGCAGAAGGGCGAGCAGGGAAGCGGTACGGCGATCGCGCTGGGCGCACTGCTCGACGGCGTGCCGGAGTCGGTGGTGCTGGGCCTGTCACTGCTCGGCGGCCACGGCGTCGGCGTCCCCGTGCTCGCGGCAGTGTTCATCTCCAACCTTCCCGAGGGACTCTCCAGCACGGCCGGGATGAAGCGCGCCGGGCGCAGCTCGAGGTTCGTGTTCGGTGTCTGGATCGCCATCGCGCTGGCCGCCGGGCTGGCGGGAGCCGTGGGCGTGCTCCTGCTCGAGGGTGCCTCGGACGACGTCGTAGCCGCGATCACCGCCGTGGCCGCTGGCGCGATCCTCGCCATGATCGCCGACACGATGATCCCGGAGGCCTTCGAGGAGACCCAGTTGTGGACCGGCTTGATCGCGACTCTCGGCTTCATCACAGCCTTCGCGATCAGTCGCGGAGCGTGAGCCCCAGTCGCGCCTGTTGCACCGCGAGCAGGGCGCACAGGGCGGCGAGCGCGGCCAGCAGTGCGGCCGTCGGCACGCTCTGCGACAGGGCCGCGAGCAGCAGCGGGAAACCGAAGCCGATGTAGGCCACGGCGTAGAAGGCGGACGAGACGGTGCCGAGCCTTCCCGCGGACGCGACGCCCGGGAGGCGGGCCAGGCTGGCGGCCAGCGCGAGTCCACCGCCGGCGCCCAGCACGACGGAGGCGGGTACGGCGAGCAGCAGCAGCGCAGGCACCGACGCCGCCAGCGCGTTGCCGCCGAAGCCGATCACGCCGCAGCAGGCCGCGACCGGGGCCGTGCGTTCGCCGAGCCGTCCCTGCAACGGAGCGGCGAGCGCGCCGGCGCCGAGGGTGATCCCGGCGAGCAGCCCGGTCAGCGCGACCGGTGCCACCGGGAACCCGATCAGCACCGGCACTCCGGCGACGGCGCTCGCCGGGAACGCGTAGACGCAGACGGCGAGGGGCGCGACGACGAGCAGGAACGTCCGCCCCTCGCCGTCACGGAACGCCGAGGGCGCCACCACGTGCCTGTCCCCGTCGACCCGGTCCAGCGTCTCCGCGACTCCCCAGGCCACCACCAGCGCGAGCGCGAGCGCGACGACGTGCAGGAGATAGGGCAGCACGAGCGGCCACGGCCCCCACTCGCCGATCAGGCCCGAGATGGCGGGTCCGACGCCGAATCCTGCGGTCATCGTGACGGCGGCGACGCGCGGGCCGGAGGCGCTGCGTCGCCGTACGGCGGATTCCACCAGCCAGGCACTGCCGACGCTGAAGACCGTGCCGGAGACCGCGCCCTGCGCGAACCGGGCGAGGTAGAGCAGCGCCTCGCTGTCCTGGGCGACGATGAAGAACAGTGAGGCCAGTCCCGAGCAGAGCGCCGCGGGCAGCACCACCCGTCGCCGGCCCCACCGGTCGGCGGCCTGCCCGGCGAAGGCCAGCGCCAGCATCAGGCCGAGCGCGTAGACGCCGAAGATCGCCGTCAGCGACTGGTCCGACATGTCCAGCTCGTCGCGGTAGACGAGCAGCAACGGAGTGGGGATGTTGGTGCCGGCGGCCGCGGCGAGGAGGAGCAACCCCAGGCGGCGGTCCGGCGGCGATGTCACCCGTCGCACCCTGCCACAGTCCGAGGATCCCTACTCAGGGGTGGTTCACCGCTCGATTCCGGTGCCTAGTGTCGATGTCGTGCCTGTTGCCAAGAAGTCGCCCACCCAGACCTTCCACGTGCCCGGCCTCTCCGCGAAGGACAGCACCACCGTCGTGAACGCCCTGCAGGACCGGCTCTTCGCCTACACCGACCTCCACCTCGTGCTCAAGCACGTGCACTGGAACGTCGTCGGTCCCAACTTCATCGGCGTGCACCAGATGCTCGACCCCCAGGTCGACGCCGTGCGTGCTTTCGCCGACGTGCTGGCCGAGCGCATCGCGACGATGGGTGGTACGCCGATCGGCACCCCCGGGGCGCTCGTGGCCGCGCGCTCGTGGGACGACTACTCGCTCGCCAAGGACACCGCCCAGGCTCACCTCGGCGCCCTCGACCTCGTCTTCTCCGGCGTGATCGAGGACAACCGCTCCGCCATCGACAAGGTGGGTGAGATCGACGCCGTGACCGAGGACATCCTGATCGGCCAGACCGGCGACCTCGAGCAGTTCCACTGGTTCGTGCGCGCCCACCTCGAGAACGCCGGCGGCCGGCTGGTGACCGAAGGGGCCAGCACCGAGACCCAGGCCGCCAAGGCTGCGCGCGAGCCGCAGCGGCGTACGCGCAAGAAGGCATAGGGCTTCTCGGTATTGGCGTTGACGATGATCCCTACGCTTGGGGCATGACGGACACGGGGGACCAGGAGTTCAAGGCGTCGCTGTCGCGACTCGTTCAGCAGCTGTTGAAGGATGACGGCACGGCCAAGCGCGGGACGCCGTTGCTGCCGATCCTCGACGAGCACTTCGGGTCGCCCGCCGACGAGATGCCGGTCGTCTTCGAGCGCATCGACGTCCACCGGTGGGCCGACGTCGACATCGCCCTGCAGGCCATTGCCTCTCGCGACCCCGATGCACGTCTCCTCGGCGTGGGCGGCGGCGATCGGCACCACATGTCGCTCAGCGACCTGATGGCCAACGCCGAATGGGGCCGCTTCCGCCAGGGACAGGTCGACCGGCTGAGCGTCGCCATCGGACCGGACTCCGAGCGCGCCACCGTCGCCTTCGGACTGCACCTCTTCTCGTACGCCGACGAGCCGGTGCTCGTCCTGCAGCGCGGTCACAACCCGCAGCACGGAGGCGAGGCGCGCGTCGAGGTCATCACCAGCAGGCCCGAGGTCGCGTCGCGGCTGCTGGCCGAGCTCCGTGAGCTCTCGCTCGAGAAGAGCGTGCTCCGCGGGCAGGTGATCAGTTTCAGCGGCAACCCCTACGAGCACTCGATGAGCGGGATCACGTTCTCCCGTCGGCCCGACCTCGCCGCCGACCGGGTGATCCTGCCGGCCGGCACGCTCGACCAGGTCCGCTCGCACGTCGTGGGCCTCGCCGAGCACCGCGAACAGCTGCGCGCCAAGGGCCAGCACCTCAAGCGCGGCATCCTGCTCTACGGGCCGCCCGGAACCGGCAAGACCCACACCGTCCGGCACCTGATCGGCGCCGTACCCGAGACGACCGTGGTCCTGCTGTCGGGCACCAACCTCGTGCACGTGGGCAACGCCGCGCAGATCGCGCGTGCCCACCAGCCGGCGATCGTGGTGCTGGAGGACTGCGACCTGATCGCTGAGGATCGCGACCACCACGGTCAGTTCGGTGGCGGTGCGTCGCCGCTGCTCTTCACCCTGCTCGATGCGATGGACGGCCTCGACCAGGACGCCGATGTGGTGTTCCTGCTGACCACCAACCGCGCCGAAGCCCTCGAACGGGCCCTCGCGCAGAGACCGGGACGCGTCGACCTCGCCGTCGAGATCCCCTTGCCTGATGCCGCTGCCCGGCGGGCGTTGATCGGTCTCTATGCCGCCGAAGTGGGCTTCGGCGACGACGCGATCGCCGCAGCTGCTGACGCGTCCGAGGGGACGACCGCCTCATACGCCAAGGAGCTCGTACGCCGCGCGGTGCTGCACGCAGCCATGGCCGGCCACGAACCGGCGGACGACGACCTCGCGGCGGCCAGTCAGGAGCTGCAGTCCGACACCGCCGTGCTCACGCGGGCGCTGCTCGGCTCGGACTGAGTGTCGCGATCAGGAAGGCCTGCGGGTCCTTCTCACCGTCGACCGGCTCGCGGGACAGGTGCACGAGGGTCTCGAACCCGCCGGCCGCGAGCGCGTCGCGCATCTGCGAAAGGGTCCGGTGGAAGCGCGTGAGTGACACGTCGTGGCCGAGCGCGCGATAGCCGTTGGCGACGTCGTGACCACCTGCGTGAAGTCCCCGATCTCCATGTGGGGAGTGTTTCACCCGGAATCGGCTCGGCGGCTGTCGGTGCCGTGACCTAAGGTCGCGAGCGTGACTGAATCGATGATTGTGGCGAGGGGGCTGCGCAAGTCGTTCGGCGACTTCGAGGCAGTGAAGGGGATCGACGTCGAGGTGCGGCGCGGCGAGGCGTTCGGCTTCCTCGGACCCAACGGGGCGGGCAAGTCGAGCACGATGCGGATGATCGCCAGCGTCAGTCCGATCAGCGGCGGCACACTGGAGATCCTGGGCATGGACCCGGCCAAGGACGGGCCGGCGATCCGCGGGCGGCTCGGCGTGTGCCCGCAGGAGGACACTCTCGACAACGAGCTCAACGTGCGCGACAACCTCTACATCTACGGTCGCTACTTCGGGATCCCCAAGGGGGAGGTCAACAGCCGGGTCGACGAGCTGCTGGAGTTCGTGTCGCTCACCGAGAAGGCGAAGTCCAAGGTCGAGGACCTCTCGGGCGGGATGAAGCGGCGGCTCACGATCGCGCGCAGCCTCGTCAACAAGCCCGACCTGCTGCTGCTCGACGAGCCCACGACCGGGCTCGACCCGCAGGCGCGGCACGTGCTGTGGGACCAGCTGTTCCGGCTCAAGCAGGCGGGCGTGACGCTGGTGATCACGACGCACTACATGGACGAGGCCGAGCAGCTGTGCGACCGGCTGGTCGTCATGGACAAGGGCCTGATCGCGGCCGAGGGATCGCCCCGGCAGCTGATCGAGGAGCACTCGACTCGCGAGGTGGCCGAGCTGCGCTTCAACATCCAGGACGAGGGCAACCCGCACGAGCTGATCGCCCACAAGATCGAGGACCTCGGCCGGCTCGAGGTGCTTCCCGACCGCATCCTCGTCTACAGCCCCGACGGCGAGGAGGTCATCGCCAAGGTGCACGAGCGCGGCCTCGACCCGATCGCGGTCCTCGTCCGCCGCAGCACCCTCGAGGACGTCTTCCTCAAGCTCACCGGCCGGACGCTGGTCGACTGATGAGCCTCAGCCTGGCCGAGGGCACGCTGCGGCAGAGCGACTACTGGTGGACCGTCTTCAAGCGCACCTGGAAGGGCGGCGCGATCAGCTCGTTCATCTCGCCGCTGTTCTACGTCGTCGCGATGGGCGTGCTGCTCGGCGGCTTCATCGCGGGCGACCCGGCCAAACTCGAGGGCGCGACGTCCTATCTTTCCTTCATCGTGCCCGGCCTCGTCGCCACCCACGCGATGCAGATCGCGGTGGGAGAGACGACCTACCCCGTCATGGGCATGATGAAGTGGCACAAGACCTACTACTCCATGATCGCCACGCCGCTCGAGCCCCGCCACCTGGTCGCGGCCAACCTGATGTTCGTGCTGTTCCGCCTGGCCACGGCCTGCGGCGTCTTCATGCTGGTGCTCGCGCCGTTCGGTGTCTTCGAGTCGTGGTGGGGGCCGTTCCTCGCCTTCGGCTCGCAGCTGCTGGTCGGGATGGCCTTCGCCGGGCTCGTCTACGGCTACAGCGCGCGGATCAGGAACGAAGCGGCGTTCGGGGTGCTGTTCCGGCTCGGCGTGCTGCCGCTGACGCTCTTCTCCGGGGCGTTCTTCCCGATCTCCAACCTCGGCCCGGTGCTCGAGTGGGTCGCGCGCTTCACCCCGCTGTGGCACGGGGTCAACCTGAGCCGGATGTTCTGCCTCGACACCGTCGACTGGTCGACGGCCGCCCTCAACGCCGGTGTGCTCGTCGCCGCCATCGTCGTCGGCTGGTTCTGGGCCGTGTCCGGCCTCGAGAAGCGGCTGGTGGACTGATGGCTCTCACCATGCAGGGCGCCGAGACCTACCCGCCCCTCGGGCCGGCGAAGGCCGCCTGGCTGCTCGTCACCCGCAGCTTCATGGTCTACCGGCAGGCGTGGAAGCTGTTCCTGACCGGCTTCCTCGAGCCGGTGTTCTTCCTGTTCTCCATCGGCATCGGCGTCGGGCAGCTGATCCAGGCCTTCGAGGTCAACGGCGAGGCCATTCCCTACGCCGAGTTCGTGGCGCCCGGGATGCTGGCCGTCAGCGCGTTCAACGGCGCGCTGTTGGACTCGACGTTCAACGTCTTCTTCAAGCTGAAGTACGACAAGCTCTACGACCAGATGCTCGCCACCCCGCTGACCACCGCCGACATCGCGCGCGGCGAGATCATCTGGGGCCAGCTGCGCGGCTCGAGCTATTCGGCGGCGTTCCTGCTGTTGATGTGGGCGCTGGGGATGCTGAACTCGTGGACCGCGATCCTGGCGCTGCCGGCGGCGTTGCTGATCGGCTTCGCGTTCTCCGCCGTGTGCATGGCCGCCACGACCTGGATGACGTCGTGGCAGGACTTCGACAAGGTATCGCTGTTGCAGCTGCCGCTCTTCCTGTTCTCGGCCACGTTCTTCCCGATCACGGCCTACGACGGGTGGTTGCGGTGGGTGGTCGAGGTCACCCCGCTCTACCGCGGGGTCGTGCTCTGCCGAGAGCTCACGCTCGGGCACGTCGGCTGGGAGAGCCTGGTCTCGGTCGTCTACCTCGTGGTCATGGGCCTCATCGGCCTGGCCGTCGTGCGGCGGCGGCTCGACAAGCTGCTGCTCACCTGAGGTCGGTGCCGAAGACCGCGGCATACGCCTCGTCCAGCAGGACCGTGTCGAGACCCGTGACGACCCGCACCGGACCGTCGCCGGTGCGCTCCAGCCGGCCGCGGTCCCGCTCCAGGTCGACGGTCCACGTGCCGGTCTCGACGCGCACGGCTGCCGGCGTCGTGAAGGCACCCGCGGTGGCGAGGTCCCAGAACGCGGGCGTCGTGAACTCCGGGGCCATCCCGAGCGGGCTCACCACGGGCGCGGCCAACCCGGCGGGGCGACCGTCCGGGACCGGGTCGTCGGGGACGAGGGTGACCGGCAACGGCCCGCCCAGCACCGCGGCGAAGGCGTCCACGTCGGCGGCGGCATTCCATTCGCCGACGCCGAGGTCGGCGTCGTGCGACTCGGTGTCCACGATCCCCGCCATCGAGATGATGCCGGCCAGTCGTCCGTACGCCGCCGGGTGGGTTCGCATCATCTCGGCGATGTCCGTCAGCGGGCCCAGGGCCACGACCTGCAGCCCGTCGACCCGGCTGGCCAGGCGTGCGAGGTAGGACGCGGCGTCGATCCGGGGCAGCGGCGGCATCGCCCCGCCGGTCGATCGGTCGAGTCCGCTCAGCGCCAGCGAGGCGCCCGTCCAGTCCGCAGGGAAGGGCACACCGTGCTCGCCGCGAGACGTCTCGCCGCACGCCACCGGCACGGGCTCGGCGTCGAGCGCCCCGAACAGGTCGGCCAGCAGGTCGATGCCACCCGAGCAGGTCACCATCCCCGTGTCCGGCACGGTGATCGCCAGCACTTCGACCGCCGGATGACGCACGAGGTAGGCGATGGCCGCCAGGTCGTCGGGAGCCAGGTCGGAGTCGATGACCACGGGCACTCGCGAGGCTGCCGGGGCCGGAGCCGCCACGAGGGTGCCGCCGACGAGGAGCTCGCCGTCGTCGTCGTACGCCGCAGCGCACCCGCTCAGAAGCACTCCCAAGGCGCAGACGCCGATCGCGGTCCTGATCACGGGATCACGGCGTACTGCGCGGTGATCCCGGCGACGGCCAGCACCGCTCCGACGGCCAGGAGCCGTCGACGCCACCCACCCGTGAACACCAGCGACAGGAAGAGGCAGGAGAGCCCGAGCAGCCACAGGTCGTGCCAGCCGGCGAGGCCGTTGGACACGAAGTAGCGGCCCCAGTGGTCCTGGAACTCGTTCGGTGCGGACAGCAGCCACTCGGCCGGCAACGCGAGCGGGTCGGTGTCCTGCGGCGCGACCCGCACGTTCACCGGCTGCACCTGCACGATCGAGAAGGGCACGATCGCCGGCACCTGGAACAGCCAGTAGACGAACATCGCGGGGAACCAGCCGGCGAACAGGACCAGGGCGGCGGTTGCCCGCGACGCCAGCCGTCGCCCGGCTGCGGCGCCGCTCGCGATCGCCAGCACCGTCAGCGACACGTGCTGGAGCAGCTCGAAGGCCGTGAACCGCGCACTTAGTGTCCGGCCCGGTTCGTCGCCGAGATCGAAGCCGCCGACGCCGTCCACGTAGAGCGCCAACCCGGCCGTCAGGAGCCCGACGAGGACGAGGACCGGGGCGGTGCCGAGCAGGATCCCGGCGCTCCGGGCGGTCGTGCTGGCCGGTGCCTCGGTGCCGACCGGGTCGCGCTCCCGGTGGAACGCCGCGGACACCAGGATCGCCGTGGCGATCAGCAACGGCACGAACATGACGGGAGCGGC
>JBDSPC010000468.1:0-13180 GCA_039914485.1 Nocardioides sp. | reverse complement strand
GCACCGTGTCGTCGGTGGTGATGGCGTCGGTCTCGCCGTTCTGGAACTTCACCAAACAGCCGGTGTCGTTGACGGCCGTGACGGGGATCGCCTTGGGCGCCTTCGACTGGATGTTGTCGAGGCTGGTGGTGCCGGCCGGGGCGCAGGCGCGCTTGCCGGACAGGTCGGAGACCTGGGTGATGCCGGACCCCTTCTGGACCAGGATCTTCTGGCCGGAGTGGAAGTATTCGGCCGAAAACGCGATCTGCTGCCAGCGGGTGCAGTTGATGGTCATGTTGCGCGCCACGATGTCGACCTCGTCGGCGACGAGCAGCGGGATGCGGTCGGCGGCAGTGATGACGCGCAGCTGCACGTGGCCCTTCTCGCCGAAGATGGCCTCCGCGATGGCGTTGACCATGTCGATGTCGAAGCCCTCGATCTGCCCGTTGAACGGGTTGCGGGAGCCGAGGAGGTAGTTGTCGGCGGCGACGCCCGCGACCAGGAAGCCGCGTTGACGGATCCGTTGCAGCGACTCGCCCTGGGCCGCGGCGGCTTCCGGCGCGTATGACACGGTGGCGGTGCTGGCGTCGCACGTGGGCGGGGTGCCGGGTGCGGCCTCCTCGACGGCGGGTACCTCGGCCTTTGGCAGCGGCGTTGCGTCGTACCCACAGCTCGCGGCCGCGAGGACGGCGAGCGTTCCGACGAAGAGCCGGACCTTGGCAAGCTGGATGCTCATGCGTACTCCCTACGGCGCTGGGCGATGCCCCAGGTGGAGAGGCCGGCGGCGCCGAGCCCGAGAAGCAGCGTCAGGGCCGCCAGCACCAGGAAGATGGTGTTGCCGGACCTGAGCTCGTTGGTGGTGCTCGTGGCCATCACCCGCACGAGGTCCTGGGAGGCCGTGTCGAAGGCGTCGAGCGCCGCGGTCGGCCCGCTCGGGTCCAGAGTCGTGGCCAGTGCGACCGCCTCGGCATACTTCCCGCTCTCCTCGAGGTCGACGACCTGGAAGTGCAGGTCGGAATAGGCCTGCCACAGGTCGAGCGTGTCGAAGTAGGCGTTCTCCTCGACTGTCAGGGCCGCTGTGGCCCAGCCCTCCTCGAAGACCGCTCCTGAACCCTGGGCGCCGAGCCGGCGACTCTCGTTGGACTTCGCGTCGTTGCCGGCCGTGCGAGCCGTGGCCTCCTTGACCGCCACCTGGTAGCTGCCGGCGCGCAGGTCGTCGTTGTCGCTCGCCTGGCCGGAGCTGACGGCGGCCGAGACCAGGGTCAGGGCGGCGACCACCACGAACGCGGCGGCGATGCCGACGTTGAAACGGCGCCGGAACGTCTTGGCCAGCTGGGTGTTGATCCACCACAGGCCGGCGAGCGCCACGAGGCCGATGACCAGGATCAGCAGCGGGTGGTGCGCGTCGAGCTCGCTCTCGGCGCGGTCGGAGTTGGCGGCGGTCAGCGCCTCGATCAGCGGCAGGGCGTCGGCTCGCAGCTCGGTGCTGGCGCCCCGGAGGTATTCGGCGCCCACCGGGAAGCCCTGCCGGTTGTTGTCGCGGGCCTGCGTGCTCGTCGTGGTGTAGCGGTTGACGGCGGAGTTGAGGGCGGCCAGCACCTCACTGTCGGCGGGCTGCGCCTGCGCGGCCTCGGTGATCTGGCGCGTCACCTGGTCGATCGCGTCGTCGTACGCCGCCCGCTGGGCCGGGTCCTCGAGCCCACCGACCAGGAAGCTGGTGGTCGCGAGCGCGTCGGCGCGGAAGAGCGTGGACTGGATGTTCTGCACCCGCACGAGCTGCTCGGTGTTGTCGGCGGCGGCGCGGTTGGCCTGCCAGGCGAGCATCTGCAGTGTGGCGGTGATGACCGCGAACAGCACGCAGGTCGTGACGGCGATGAACTGCCACTTGTTGAGCAGGCCGGGCACGTCGACGCCCTTCGACTGCGCCGCCGTCGTCAGGGCGGGCGTCGCGGTCGTCCGCGGTGTCGGTGCCGGTGTCGGTGCCGGGGCGGGCGCTGGCGCCTGCTGGGGGGCCTGGGTCATGACTGCTCCTCGGCTGCGGACTCGGTCTGCACATCTGGCACGTCGCTCACTGGCTCTTCCATCTCCGTGAACGGCTCGACGACCTCGGCGGGCGGCGCGAGATCCTCGGCGAGCAGCAGGCGCAGCTGCTCGAGGGTGGGGGCGTCGACCTCACGGAGCCGCCACGCGTGGCGACCGATCGCGGCCTCGAGCACGTTGCGCACGTAGCGCGCGTTGCCGAAGGACGGCCCGCGCTCGACCTGCGACAGCAGCTCGCGCAGGCGGTCCTGCACGCCCTCGCCGGCGTCGTACTGCGCACCGGTCGCCATCACGTCGAAGATCGCCACGAGCTCGTCGTCGGTGTAGTCGGGGAAGTTGATCTCGGTGCGGAAGCGGCTCTCGAGGCCGGGGTTCTGCCCGATGAAGACGGCCATCGGCAGCGGATAGCCGGCCACGATGACGACGAGGTCGCCGCGGTGGTCCTCCATCTCCTTGACCAGGGTGTCGATCGCCTCCTGGCCGTACTGGTCGCCCGCCAGCGAGTAGGCCTCGTCGATGAAGAGCACGCCACCGATGGCGGACTTCACGATGTCCGCGGTCTTCATCGCGGTCTGGCCGAGGTAGCCGGCCACCAGCTCGGAGCGGTCGACCTCGACGAGCTGGCCCTTGGACAGCAGCCCCAGCGCGCGATAGATGCCGGCGACGAGGCGGGCGACGGTGGTCTTGCCGGTGCCGGGGTTGCCGTTGAAGATCAGGTGGCGGGTGATCGTCAGGCCCTCGAGACCGGCCTTGGCGCGCAGGCCCTCGACCCGCAGGACCGCCGCCTGACGGTGGATCTCGGCCTTGACGTCCGTCAGGCCGACGAGGTCGTCGAGCTCGGCAAGGAGCTCCTCGACGCTCGTGGCGGGCTTCTCGGGCTCCTGGGGCTCTTCGGCCTTCGGGGCCTTCGGGGCCTCCGGGGCCGCCGGCGTCTCCGGCGGGGGTGCCGTCTGGATCGGGTCCGTCTCGACCAGCCCGGCTCCGGGGTCGCGGACGATCTGCGTGCCCTCGAGCGCCGCGAGCTTGTCGCGCACGATCCGGCTCTGCTCCATCACCTGCTGGAGGAAGTGGTCGGCGACGCCGGGCACGTGCTCGCGGGTGGTCATCGGCGCGACCTGCCCGGGGGAGCCCCCCAGCTGGGCGGCCGCCGCGGTGGCCGCGTTGCCGATGCTGCGGGCGTTCTCCTCGCCGAGGAAGCTGCCAGCCAGCGCCACGTCCGACAGGGCCTGGGCGTACGCCGCAGCGTGGGCCGACCCCGACGAGGCGAGCGACGCCATGGCCGGCGTCTGGGCCACGCGGTAGCGGCGGCCGCGCGACGCGGCTGTGGTGAAGTCCTCGGCGGTGCCGTGTCCGGTCTCGGCGCACCAGTCGACGTACGCACCCCGAGCGGGCCCAGCGACGGTCGCGGCGAGTGACTCGCCCTCGGCGCGGGCGACGGCGGGGTCGATGCCGGCGGTGGTGGCGAGCGCGCTGAGCGCGTCGAGGGCCTCTTTGAGAGTCATGCGGGTCCCAGGTTGAGGTCGGGGCCGTCGGTCGTGGTGCCGAACTTGGCCTGCAGGAACTGCCCGTGCGCGATCAGCGCCTGGGCGTCGGAGCGGGTGGCGGCGTCGAGGATCTTGTCCATGGTGGCGGCGAGCAGCTCGAGCTGGTCGATGAGGATCATCAGCGCCGTCTTGTAGCCGTCGATCGGGCGGGTGTCGGCCCACTCGCGGGGGAGCCGGAGGTAGCCGCCGAGCGCCTCGGGGAGGTAGTCGGTGGCAGTGGCGACGACGGAGTAGGAGTCGAAGCTGCCCTGCCCGAGGTTGCGGAGCCGGGGGAGCGTGTCGGTGATGAGGGCGCCGATGCGGTGCACGCGCGAGACGACGACCGGCGGCGCGTTGCCGTCAGCGAGCATCTGCTCGACCCGGGCCAGCGCGGCGACGATGTCCGCCTCCGTGGGCGCGGCCGGGGTCGCGTCGACGATCTCGTCCGCCGACGACCCCCGCACCCTCTCGAACCATGACTTCAGCCCCACTGGAACCCAATCACCCGCGACGCGGCAGCTCGGTCAGGTCGAGGGTGCCTGCCGCGTTGCGGGCGTCGTGGTCGCGGACGCGGTCGAGGTAGGACTTCGACTTCTCGACCTCGGTCTCGAGCACGCCGATGGTCTGCGCCATCGAGTCGAGCGCCTTGACCTTGAACTCGTCGATCGAGTCCATGGTGGCGTAGATGTTGGCGAACGCCGCCTGCAGGTCCTCCATGTCGATGGTCGAGGACGCCGCCTGCTCCTGGATCGCGGCGGAGTTGTCCTTGAGCATCTCCGAGGTGCGCCGGATCATGCCGGAGGTGGTGGAGTTGAGGGCTGTCACCTGGTCGAGCACGAGCTTCTGGTTGCCGAGGGCCTGGGCCACGATGACCGCCGTACGCAACGCCGAGATCGTGGTGGTCGACGCGCGGTCGACGCCCTTGATCAGTTCGATGTTGTTCTTGATGATCACGTCGATCGCCAGATAGGACAGGATGGAGACCGCGAGCTGGGTCAGCAGGTCCTGGTGCTTCTGGCGGACGTAGAAGAGCACGTCCTGGTTCAGCTTCTTCGCGGCCTCGGGGTCGCTCAGCTCGAGCTCGGCGATGCGCGCGGTCAGCCTGGCGTCGAGTTTCTCGGCGACGTAGACGTATTGGTTGAGGCGGCCCATGACGGCCCACAGGTTCGTCTTCTCGAGGTTGAGGGAGACGTTGTCCTTGGTCAGCTCGTCCTGGCCGTTGCGCAGGGCGTGCAGGATGCCGTTGAGCTGCGACTGGGAGGACTGGTACTTGCGGAAGTAGTCCTCGACCTTGTCGCCGAAGGGCAGCCAGTCCATCCAGCGCGAGACGCCCTTCGCTGCGCTCGGGTCGAGGTCCTCGACCGTACGGCGCAGCTCGAGCAGCGTCTTGCCGACGGCCGACCCCTGCGCGATCCCACCCTCCTGGAGCGCTCGCACCGGCTTGTCGAGCATCCGGTTGGAGGTCTCGGCGGCCTTGCGGATGTCGGCGTCACCCATGGTCCGGACGTTCTCGGCCTGCGCGGAGAACTCCGGGCTGCCCACGGCCGTCGCGGAGAGTGCGGTGAGGAAGCCCTCGACCTTGGCGTCCAGCTCGGGCAGGACCTCGACGGGGACCTGCGGCGCCATCTTCGGCGCGGAGGTCTCGACGACCAGGGCCGGAGCCTCCGGCGCCGTCAGGGTCAAGGTGGCCTCCGGCGGCGCAAGTGGCGCGGGAGCAGCGGTTTCCGACGGCGTGCTCATCTGGTCAATCCCCTCGTCAGCCCCACCGAGCGTGCGGCCCCTGCGCAGACCCTATCCACGTCATGCGTCCCATGGGGGCGCCTCAAACGTGTCTGGTCGACTCGTGTCCGAAAGGAGGGTGTACGGCGACGCATCGGGCTGCCACGATGCGAGCGGCGCGACGCCGCGCCTCGAGCCCACGGGGGAGCCATGTCCATCCGCATTCTGGTCGCCGGAGCAACACTCACGCTGGGCGCTGCACTCCTCGGAGCACCCGCCACCGCCACCCCGGCGGCCACCGGGCAGACCGCTCGACCCGCGTCGGCGTTCGCCGCCGCACCGATCGACTGGGGCCGGTGCAAGGACGAGTTCCTCCGCAAGGCCAAGGGCCAGTGCGGGATGCTGACCGTCCCTCTGGACCATGCGAACCCGACCGGGCCGACGATCAAGCTGGCGGTCTCCCGCGTGAAGCACCGCGGGTCGAAGTTCCGCGGGGTGATGTTCACCAACCCCGGTGGCCCGGGTGGCAGCGGCACCTTCGTGGCCGGCTACGGCCAGTTCGTCCCGGGCAAGGTCGCCAGCAGCTACGACTGGATCGGCATGGACCCGCGCGGGGTCGGGGACAGCAAGCCGGCGCTCACCTGCGACAAGCGCATCGCCAAGATCGGCACCCGTCCGCCGTACGACCCGACGACCGACGAGATCCTCGACACCTGGGTGGCCAAGACCGAGGCGTACGCCGCAGCGTGCGGCTCGTCGGAGGCTGCTGCCCTCCTGCCGCACCTGAAGACCACCGACACCGTGGCCGACTTCGAGGTGCTGCGCGAAGCACTCGGCGCCGAGAAGGTCAGCTTCTACGGGTTCTCCTACGGCACCTACATCGCGCAGGTCTACGCGACCCTGCATCCCGAGCGGCTCGACAAGCTCGTGCTCGATGGCGTGGTCGACCCGCACGGCATCTGGTACGAGTCCAACTCCAACCAGAACTCGGCGTTCGAGAAGGCGATCAAGGGCTTCTACCGCTGGACCGCACGCGGCAACAACGACTTCCACCTCGGCCGGACGCCGGCCGCGGTAGAGAAGACCTACTACCGCGTGCTGCGACAGCTGGCACGCAAGCCGATCGACGGCGTCGGGGCGGCCGAGCTCTCCGACATCGCGCTGGGCGCGGGCTACGTCAACTTCCTGTGGCCCGACGTCGCTGCCGCGATCTCGGAGATCGCGAACAAGGGAACGGCCACGCTGGCCCGGAAGTCCTACACGTCCGACTACCCGACGACACCCGGCGGCGACAACGGCTACGCGATGTACCTGGCGACGCTCTGCACCGACGCACCGTGGCCGACGGACCTCGCCGCCACCCTGGCCGACGCCCGGGATCAGGCCGCCAAGGATCCGTTCGTGACGTGGGCGAACGCCTGGTACAACGCCCCGTGTCGCACCTGGCCGGCGGCCCCCGCGCCCGCCGCCGTCGAGGTGCTGCCGTCCTCCCAGAAGGCGCTGCTCATCAACGAGACCTTCGACGGCGCCACCCCCATCTCGGGAGCTCGCGCGGTGCGACGCCTCTTCACCGGTGCCGTGCTGATCGAGGGCGTGAACGGCACCACCCACGCCGGGAGCCTGAGTGGCGTCCCTTGCGTCGACAACCGGATCGCCTCCTACCTCGCCACCGGCAAGCTGCCCGACCGCCGGCCCGGCGACCGCTCCGACGTCCGCTGCAAGGCGGTGCCCGCGCCCCCGGTCGGCCTGCCCGACGAGGGCTTCGCGGTCAACGCCCGTCCGGTGGCGCCGCTCGGGTAGCGAACACCCACCAGCGCATCGTGGAGTACATCCAGACCGCCTCCGCGCACGCCGCGATGACCCGCGCGACCAGGAACGGCACGCCCAGGAAGACCAGCCCGCTGCCCAGTCCGAGGACGAGTGCTCCGTAGTTGACCGCCACCACCAGCGCCCACCTCGCGGCCTGGCCGGCGACCGGCCCGTGCGCGTGGAAGTTGAACCGTCGGTTCAACACGAACGCGAGTCCGAACGCGACGACGTAGCCGATCGTGATGGCAAGCGGGTGGGGGAGTCCGGCCCCTCTGTAGAGAAGTGCGAGGAGCCCGAGGTCGACGGAGAACGTGAACCCGTTGATCAGCGCGAAGCCGACGAAGCTGATCGGGACCCTGGTCCTGATCGGCCCCGGAAGCAGCTGCCAGATGGTGCGTACGGCGAACGCAAACCCGAGGTCCAATCGCTGGCCTAGGGTCTCGGTCTCCAGCGACGACGTCACGAGGGCAAGGGTGACAGACCGATTATCACGCAGTGGTTGGCCCGGCAGGTGCGGGTTGGCGGGCACGTCTTTTCGCCCACTTAGACGCAACCGACCAGGCTCGGCACCACCGTGCTGCTCGCTGCGTTGAAGTTCGTGCCGGGCAGATAGACGCAGATGCCGTCCCCGGTCCCGACGGCGACGACATGAGTCCGCCCGCAGGAGGTGTCGACCTGGTGTGTTGCGTGCGGAACCCTCCAGCTGGCCAGGCCATCCGAGCACCAGCCAACAACCTGAGCAGCACCGACGGGCGAGCGGTACGGGCCTGCCATGACACTCAGTGTGAACCATCTTGGGAGCGGCAACGCAAGCGCATTGGCATCCGCCGACCCAAGCCAGTGGCACCGGACCAGACCCCCTGACCCATCTGCGCCAGCCCAGCTGGTCCCGCGTACTCATTCCATGGACGCCTCCGGCGAGGACAATCAGCACCATGACCAGAATGCTCGCTGCGCTGTTTCTACTGACACTGACCGTCGCGGGCTGCGCCGAGGACACGTCCACAGCCAGCGACCCCGGGCCGACGGAGACCTCCACCCCACCGCTGGAGCCCATCACGCCCACGGGCATCGCAGCCGTGGTCCAGGAGGTCCTCGGCGCCGACCAGGTGGCTGGATTCCGAGCAGAGGGTGAGGAGGACAGGATCGGCTTGACCGTCCGACTCGCTGGTGCAGCCCGGGACGTGCTGGCCGTGTCGGTGCAGACCAACGGGGACGCACCCGTCACGAGTTGTGCTGACCTCAGCGACCGGATGACCGGCCCGAGCGACTGCGAAGAATCGGAGGACGGGACCATCCTCGCCTCGGGGGTGGGCGAAGCATTCAGCGACGACAACTTGTCGGGTTCGACGGTGATGGCACAATCCGTCAACCCCGGGACCGGGCGCGTGGTGTTCGCCCTGTACGAGACCTACGCCAAACGAGCGGCTCTCGATCCCGCAACTCTCTCGGCGATCGTGTCGGACAAGCGGCTGGCGGCCCTGACCGATCCCACCACCAACGAGGCGGGCGCGGGCCTCGACGTCGAAGCTGCGGAGTGACGCGAGCGGCAGCCAAAGTGGCACGAGGCCCCACTCCCGAAGGAGTGGGGCCTCGCGACGTGAAGCGTCAGATCGCCTGATGCTTGGTTGATCCGGTCGGCACCAACAGTGCAGTCGAAGTCGACGATGCGGCTGTTCACGCCCTCTTCCCCGGCCGTCTTGTCTGCCTCTTCGCTGGGATCTGCCTCATCGAACGACGTAGCCCTTTACGCCCAGAAAGGGCTAACTCGAACTGGATAACACCGAACTGTTTGATCCGATCGGTTAGAGACCGCACTACTTTGGGCTGAGCGGCTCAGAATTTGGGCAAGATGTCCTTGGCTGCGTCGACCACCTTGGCCAGTGCGGGCCGGTCGTCACCGCCGCTGGCCCAGGCCGGGTCCTGCGGCAGTGGCCCCATCGGGTCCGAGTTCTCGGGCACCGTCCTCTGCGGGGCGAGCGCACGCCTGAAGGCTTCGTCGAGTCCCATGAGGCGGTATCCCTGTGGCAGCAGGATCGTCTGGAAGTCGCCGTCGGTGACGATCATGTCGTGGTGAAGGCTCTCGACCAGCGCCTCGACCGTTGGCCGAGGTACATCGGTGAGGCTGCCTACCAGGGTGCCGACAAGGGCTGTCGGCAGCAGCGGCACATTGACTTGCGGTCGCTTGAGACCGGCGTGTGAGCTGTAGGCCTCGAGTAGCGCGCTGTAGCGCAGCTGGTCGGGTCCGCCCACGTCGAAGTGGCGCGAGGGACCGGTGTACTCCAGCGCTCCGACCAGCGCCTCGAGTACGTCGACGACGGCGATCGGCTGCACCATGGAGTCCATCCACGACGGCACGGTGTGCACGGGCATCCGTTCGCTGACCTGGCGGATGATCTCGAAGGACGTGGACCCGCTGCCCAGGAGTACCGCAGCGCGCAGAACGACCACGGTCGCGGGCACATCACTGAGAATCTGTTCGACGTCGCGTCGAGAGCTGATGTGCTCGGAGAGCTCGGACTCGGTGACGTCGGGGACGAGCCCGGAGAGATACACGATCCGGTCGACAGCGTGGGCACGCACACCCGCCGCGAGGTTGGTGGCTGCCTTGCGGTCGGTCTCGGCAAAGTCATCGCCGCCCATCCCGTGGATCAGGTAGTAGACCGCGCCCACGCCCTCACAGGCGGCCGTGACCTGGTCCGGGTCGAGCGCGTCCATGACGACAGTCTCCACCCGGTCGCTCCACCACGGCTGCTCGCGATCCGGGTTGGTCGTGGTGGTGCGCACCTCATGACCGCACTCGAGCAACCAGGGCACCAGTCGCCCGCCGACGTAACCGGTCGCGCCGGTGACCAAGACCTTCAACTCGTCCTCAACTTTCCTCCGTCTGCTCCGCACAATGTCACGCGAGCGTCATGCGTGCCGACAGCTGAGTGACCGACTTTCGCAGCGGAGCCGTTCATTGTGACGTTGCGGGGGTCTCGTCGCGTGTAGCCAGCCGTGATCGAATACGGTGGCACATGAGCGCTTTCGATTCGGCGGCCCGCGCCGCCTCGTACACCGGTGGTCAGATGCTGCGCGCTGCAACTCGGATGATCGCCGCCCGGCCGGCTACCAAGCCGCTGCACCCTCGGGGCTCTGTCGTTCAGGGAACCCTGCACCGGTTCGGTACCCAGGGCCTGACCGGCGCAGGCTGGCTGGACCGCTCAGGCGAGGACCTCGCGCTGGTCCGGCAGTCCCGAGCAATCGGACTGCCGCCTCCCGTCCCGGACATCCATGGCCTTGCCATCCGGGTGCCGACCGAGGGGGGCCGCCACGGCGACTTGTTGTTCGCTTCGACGGGGCTTGGACGGCTCACCCGCTTCACGCTCACCGCTGCCCGGTCGCCGTTGCGAAGACCGTTGACGACGTTGCTGCCATATCGCACACCTGTCGGTGCGGTACTTCTGTCCGCGGTGTTCCGCGACCAGAGCAGGGTCGAGCTGGCTTGGGCCATCCGCTCCGGCGTGTGGCATCCATTTGCCGACCTGTCGCTCCATACGGACCCGTCCGACGAGGCAGACATTCCCGTGTCGTTCGATCCCGTCAGAAACGTTCTGCCCGGCCTCGAGCCCTACGACTGGGTCCGCCGGCTCCGAGAGCCCTCCTACGCCACCGCCCGGCAGTCCCGCCAGCCCTGAATGACTGGTCAGGCACCTCGGGTCGGAGCCACTTCCCTTCGGCCCGCTTGATGAGGTTTTTCCTGCTCAGACAGGCACGTCATAGCCGCGTATGGGAATCGCCCGCACCTGGTTGTTGTGCCGGTAATCTTTTCGGGACATCGGTCGACATGCGAGCGGGAAGTCCTAGCGGCCGCGTGCCGTCGCCGCGATCGCCTCCGAAAGTGGTAGCTGTGTGCGGTCCTCAGCCCGCTTCGTGCGCTCGAACTGGCCTGTGCCAACGGCTCGATCAACCGCACCCCGGCCCGCCTCGACAGTCTTACCGCCGCGAGCCGGCGTTTAGCTCCAGAGGTGCGTCCTTCTCCGGCCGGCATGATTGTCGTCGCTACCGAAGCCGGCGGAACCCGAGTCGTCCTCGGGTGTGGCTGCGACCGGCCTGCGTTCGTCCCGACTGCCCTGAACAGGACCGGTTTCTACGGCCCGAGCGGGCGATTGGTCGGACCTGTGCCTTGTCGTGACAGTTCAGCACGCCACCAAGCGCCGCTCTCGATCCGCTCGAGCCGGCGCAAGATGAGCTCGCTGTCCGCAAACATCTCGACCTCCGCACGGGTCAGCGGCCACGGCGGTCCCGTCACCTCAGAGCCCTCCTCCCGAGCGGTCGCCAGGACCAACAGCGTGCCCTTCGGTGCCACCAGCGCGGCGATGGTCCGCGCTGCAACGGTGTGCTGCGGAGGCGCCATCGACTGCACGGTGAGACTCTCGACGACCAGATCGAACCTGCCCTCCCACTCACCGGGAAGGTTCAGCACATCGGCCACGAGGTAAGTCACCGCGGTGGCCGGATGCTTCCGCCGCGCGCCAGCAATCGCCGTCGGCGCGAAGTCGAACCCCGTGGTCCGGAATCCCCGGAGCGCAAGGAATTCGGCGTCGGCTCCGTAGCCACACCCGACCACCAACGCCTCGCGGCCATCTCCCGCAAGTCCATGTGCCTCAGCCCATTCCACCAGCTGTGGTCTAGGCGCGCCGTAGTCCCACGGTGGTTTGGCGGCACCAGCCTCCGCGCCGGCATAGATTGCCTCGAACATGTCCGATGGCTCGCCCGTCACGACTCGAGACTACCGACCGCGTTTGGCCCGCGGTACCGGCGCAGACCGGTGAGCGAAGATGATGCCTCGACCTCCCCCGGCAGCGGGTCACACGGCTGTCGAACCACCGCCGCAGGCTTACCCAGCAAGCACCGCCACAAACACCTACCGGGGAGGGCTGTCGCATTGATGTGCACCGGCAATCTGCCCGACGGCGAACAGCGATCGACACACGCCCGTCAGAACCACCGGCTCTGCGGCGATGAGTGACCCATTCCGCCGCATGTCGGCGCGTCAGACTTATCGGATCTGCCGATGAGCGGACGCTCACTGACGCTGCCCAGACATCTGGGGTCTTTAGACCCTGACCTGCCGTCGTGACGGACCGTACGTTGGAGTCGATCCCAGGCTCGTCGGGGGAGAGTACCGGGGGCGCTGGGACGTCCGGCCCGAGCGGTTCGGACGGGGCCGTCTCAACTGGCTGTTGGCCAGTAGGGGCGGTTTTCATTTCGCCTGGGCGAAGCGCATGTGCACCCTCATGCCGCGATGTGCGCGGATCTGCCGATGAGCGTGAATAGCCAAGCTGTAGGGCGAGGTGTGCCAGTCACGGGCGCATCGGGTCATGGTGGCACGCAGCCCGGAGGATTCAGCGTGCCCTTGCGCGGCGCCACGCTCGTACGCACCCACGTCGACGGCGGGGAGTCAGCCAGGCGGGGCAGGATGGGACAATGCATCGCAGCCTGTCTGTCACCGTCACCTCCGTTCTCCGGCTTGCACTGGCGACCGCAGTGGTGTCGGCTTCCGTTGTCCTCTTAGGCGGCGCAGCGGTCTGGCAGCTGGAGCGCGACCGGCCTGGCACCACGTTCCGCACCTGGGGCGACGGCGTCTGGTGGGCCCTGACCACGATGACGACGGTGGGCTACGGCGATCACGTGCCCGAAACCACGTCGGGACGGGTCATCGCCGCGCTGATCATGATCATGGGCGTGGCCGTCCTGGGCGCGGTGGCGGCGGTCGTGGCGCTGATCTTCGCCTCGGCCGTCGCAAGCCGCGAGGAACGCATCCTGGAGGCCGAGGGGAGGACTCTGGAAGGGCGCCTCGAAGCGCGGTTGGACACGCTCGACGCACGTCTGGCAGGTATCGAGGAGCACCTACAACGGCGCACACTTGATGACGACACTCGCGGCCGATGATGCGCGGTTGCGCCAGAGCGAGGTCGGCCTGACATCTCTCTCCCAGACGCCCGCGGCAGCAGTGCGCGACCGCGCTCTCATCAGCGTGAGGCGTTTTGCGTCAAGTGCTGGGGTGGGGTCCCTGGCTCGTCGTCTGTCCCTGCATAGCGGTAACGGAGCTGGTGCTCGGCAGC
>JBDSPC010000421.1:0-22559 GCA_039914485.1 Nocardioides sp. | reverse complement strand
TGCCGGACGATCTCGTGATCGTCCAGGAGGTAGACGCGGATCTTGGTTGGGGTGGCCATGACTCTTGCTTCCTGTCTGCTCTGACGAGCGTTCTAATCGCTCGTGCGGAACGGAACTGACCAGACGGCGCGCGTGCCTGAGCCGCTCGCGGCTGGGGCGATGTCGAAGGATCCATTGCGTTGCTCCGCGCGCTGTCCGAGATTGTCGAGACCGCTGCGCCTCGGCCCCTCCACGATTCCGGTCCCGTCGTCGGCCACGAGCACCTCCAACATCGCCCCTTTGACCGTCACCCTCACCTCGATCCGTTCCGCGTTCGCGTGCCTGGCGATGTTGGCCAACAGCTCTCGGACGACCGCTGCGACGTCATCTGCCAGGGCCTGGTCGCTCACGGAGTCAACCGGCCCCACGAAGTGCACATGAGGATCATTCGCCAGCGACGGAGTCAGCTCAGCCACGACGCTCAGCACGGAGGAGCGCAATCCCTCACCCAGCATCGCGTGCGGCCGGAGCTGGAAGATCGACGTGCGGATCTGGCGGATGGCGTCATCGAGACCGTCGACGACCTTCGTGATGAGCTCGACACCCGGCACGTCACCGAGGGTCATCGCCGCCCCCTGCAGGGTCATGCCGGAAGCGAAGAGCTGCTGGATCACGTGGTCGTGCAGGTCGCGCGCGATGCGCGCCCGATCCTCGAACACCACCATCCGTTGCGCCTCGCGGCGACCATCAGCCAGCTCGAGGGCCAGCGACGCGTGGGAGGCGAAGTTGGCCGCCATGTCGACGTCTGCGCTCCTGAAGGCACGCTGGCCGCCGCGTCTGCCCGCGATCAGGACACCACGCACGCCGTCAGGGGCGGCAAGTGGCAGCATCATGACGGGGCCGAGGCACACGATCCGGGCCACGGCGAGTGGGGACACCCCCTCGGGCATGTTGGACGCGTCCTCGAAGACCTCTGGCTGGCCCGTGCGCAGCACGGTCTCGCTGATCGTGTCGAGCAACGGGTAGGTGAAGTCGATCAGGTCGTCCGCCTCGGGACCAACGGCCACCACGACCTGGAGCTCCGCTTCCTGGGCGGTGGGTACGGCGACGACGACCATGTCTGCATCGGCCAGATCTGCCACGACCTGCCCGATCATGCGCAGGGCCTCGTCCTCCGGGACCGTGAGCAGCTGGCGAGTCATGTCCGTGGACGCCTCCAGCCACGTCTGCCGGCGCTCGGACTCCTCGAAGAGCCGAGCATTCTCGATGGCCACGCCGGCCGTCGCCGCCAGGGCCGAGACCACTTCCACGTCCTCGGCACTGAACTCCGCCTCCGCCAACGACGCGAGGTACAAGTTGCCGAAGACCTCGTCACGCACGCGGATCGGGACCCCGAGGAAGCCGCGCATCGGTGGGTGATTCTCCGGGAACCCGACAGATCGCTCATCGTCGCGGATGTCGCGGAGCCGGATCGGCCTGGGATCGTCGATCAGTGCTCCGAGCAGTCCCTTGCCCTCCGGGAGGTGACCGATCCGATCAACCGTCGCCGAGTCGATGCCGACATGGATGAACGCCTCGAGCCCGCTGCCGTCCGCACTGATGACCCCGAGCGCACCGTAGGGGGCTTCCACGAGCTCGCAGGCTGCCCCGACAATCCGTCGCAGCACACCGTCCAGGGCGAGGTTGCCGACGATCGCACTGTTGGCGCGGAGCAGCCCGCGGAGCCGATTCTGGGCGCTCATCACCTCGTGGGCACGGTCCACCAGTTGTGACAGCAGCTGGTCCAGCTCGAGGCGTGGCCCATCACCCGCGATGTCGCTCGTTCGGGCTTCCTCCCTCACCCGATCGACACTAGCCCTGTACGGCGACTTCGCCGGCGATTCGGTGCGGGTCCGCCAGCAGCACCGGGCAGGTGGCGTCCCTCATCACCCCTCGGGCGACCGGGCCCAGGTGGGAGCCGAAGGGAATCATTGGATCATGACGACCCACGATGAGCAGGTCCGAGGACCGGCTTCGCTCGACCAGGGCATCTCCTGGAGAGGCGTGCAGCACCTCGATGATCACCTCGTCACTCGGTACGTCGATCGCGAGCGAGTCGAGAGACTGTCGAATCTCCGCCGTTGCCCGGTCGACCCACCTCGCCTGCTCCTCGGGCGGCATGGCGAAGTCCGCATAGGACCCGGGCAGGAACCAGGTGTGCACGATGCGCAGGCGCGCATCGCGACTCCGTGAGATGTCGACGGCCAGATGGAGCAGATGGCTCGAGCGGTCGGGGACGTCCACCCCGACCGTCACCATCGGCTCGACGCCCCGGGAACGAACTGGCGACCAACGGGCCGGCACCGAGATGACCGGCACGTGCGCGCGCGCCGCGACGCCGCTGGAGACAGACCGGGTCACGACCCGCTCCAGCCGTGACAACGGACGTCGTTGCAGCACGACCGAAGAGGCCTCCGAGGCCGCCTCCACCAGCGAGCCGACCACCCGGCCCTGCATCAGTTCCGAGGTGACGGGGACACGGTCTCCGACCAGATCCCGCGCCTTCTCGGCGGCTGACTCGAGAGCAAGTCGTCCAGCACGATCCAGGTCGGCGCGCTCCATGAGCACGGCGTTCGGTCCCTGCACGGGATCATGGACCACGTTCACCAGATGCAGGCCGCAGCCGACCCGAGTGGCGTCGCTGGCGGCGTACTGCAGAGCTGCGTCCATCGGGTCGTGCCCGACCGCGATGAGGATCGGTTTCGGCTGTTGTCCGGACATGGGTGCCTCCTGGCTCAGTGGGTCTGCCCCGCCAGCCTGACTCGCGCCCGCCCTTTCGCCCTAGGGACCAAGGGCCCCCTGTCGGCGGCCGGATGCCCCTGATCTCCGGCTCCGTCGAAGGCCACGGTGGAGTCACACACACCTGCGTCCTGGAGGAATCCCATGAAGACGGTGATCGTCTACGAATCCATGTTCGGCAACACCGAGCGGTTCGCGACGGAGATCCGCGACACGCTGCGCGCGGCTGGCGTGTCGGTGGTGCTCGCCGACATCCGCAACGCCAGGCCCTACGACCTCCTCGGCAGCGACCTCCTGGTCGTGGGCGCTCCGACGCACGCATTCACCATGAGCCGGCCGTCGACACGCGACGAGGCGGTGCACCGTGGAGCCGATCCCGGTCGCGAAGTGCTCGGCATCCGTGAGTGGCTCACGCTTCTCGACGACGGCTTCCCCACCAGCGCCGACCGACCCCTTGTGGCGGTCTTCGACACCCGGGTCACTCGGGTACGGCGGTTCCCCGGAGCTGCGGCTCATCGGGCAGCGAAGGTGCTGCGTGCCCAAGGCTTCCGTATTGCGACGGAGCCGCGCAGCTTCTACGTCGACGACGTCACCGGCCCGCCGTCGAAGGGCGAGCTCGCCGAAGCACGACGATGGGCGACACAGCTGCCCACCCTGCTCGCGGGACTCGACCCGGTCACTCGTGGTGCGACATGAGCCACCGCCGGGACGACGACGCCCGCGCCGCTGTCGAGACGGCCTGCCGGGCACCGAGCGTGCACAACACCCAGCCGTGGCGCTGGCGGATCAACGGCTCGACCATCGAGCTGCGCAGCGACCGGGATCGGCAGCTGACCGCGAGCGATCCGGAGGGACGAAACCTGCTGATCAGCTGCGGCGCAGCCCTGCACCACCTCCAGGTGGCTGCCGCCAACCTGGGGCGTGAGCTGGAGACCTCACGGCGGCCGGACGCGGCCGATCCGGACCTCGTCGCCGTCGCCGAGCTGGGTCGTCGGGTCCCGGTCGCCCCGGCCGACGCAGAGCTGCTCCGCGCCCTGCTGCACCGGACGACGGATCGCCGGCGCTTTACCACCTGGCCGGTGCCGGACCAACGACTCGAGAAGCTGGCCGAGGTGGCGCAGGGATGGGGAACGCGCATCGCAGTCCTCACGGCTCCGAGCAGCCGGGCCACGGTCGAGCGGCTCGTCGAACGCGCCATCGAGATCCAGCGAGACGACCCGGCGGCCCGCGCCGAGCATGAGAGATGGGTCCGGCGGTCGCGTCCCCTCGACGGTGTGCCGGCCAGCGCCGTTCCGCCGCAGGACCACGCCAGCGAAGTCCCTGACCGCTTCGATCGAGCCACCACGGCGCATGACCCCCGACAGTCGGTCGTTCCCGGCGACGGGGTGTTGGCCATCTGCACCGCACGCGACGACGCGGCGGCCTGGCTGGACACCGGCGAGACGCTGAGCGCACTGTGGCTGAGGGCCACGATCGCCGGCATGTCGATCGTCCCCCTCAGTCAGGTCATCGAGGTCGAGCAGACTCGCTTGTCCCTCCGCCACCGGGTCTTCCTCGATGGCGCCCACCCGCAGCTGCTCGTGCGTGTGGGATGGCAGGCCGTCACCCGCCCGGCACTCCCCCCGGTTCCACGCCGCCCACTGGCCGACGTGCTGGACCGGGACTGAGGCACCCATGGAACACCCAGCCGCCACCGGTCACCCGGCGCCCGCCGCACAGGAGCGTCCAGGCCCGCACCCCGCCGTACACGCCTTCCACGCCGCCCGCCAGGCGGACCTCCAGCTCCGGCTTGCCGACGCCATCACCGGGTTTGCCGGGTCGATGAGGTTCGTCTATCTCCACGCCGCGGTGTTCACGGTGTGGATGTGGCGTGCGGAGACGAATCCCTGGCCCACCTTGACCCTGATCGTGTCGCTGGAGGCGATCTTCCTGTCGACCTTCGTCATGATCGGACAGAACCGGCAAGCGGCCCTGCAGAAGGCCAAGGCCGACCACGACTTCGTCGAGCAGGAGCTCGAGCTCAAGGTCAACACTGCGCTGACGCGCGCCATCCACCAGTTGACGACCGATCTCCACCAAGGGTTGCTGGAGCCTCCGTCCTCCGCGCGGGAGTGACCGAGTACGACGGCGTCAGCGCACCATGTGACCGGAGCGATCCAGTTCCTGATCGCCCGCGGCGACCTGACGTGCGTGAGCGGGTAGCACCGACACGGGAACGGTGGCGTGTCGAAGGACAGCTCGTGCGGTGGATCCCAACCGGGTGAGCTGCAGGTGCTCGTGGGTGCGTCGCGACAGCACCAGCATGTCGGCATCCCGGGCGGCCTCGACCAGGGCCCTGGCTGGTTCCCGGTGCACGACGCGCGCCTCCACCGTCACATCGGGAAAGGCCGCACGGGGCTCGGCGAGGACTTCGTCGAGCAACCGTTGGCCCTCCTCGATCCACTCATCCATGTGCGTGCGAGCCTCGATGGCGTCGAAGTACGGGTCGGGCAAGCGCCACGCGTGCAGCACGACCAGGGTGTCCTTGCGCGCTGCTGCCATCTCGAATGCTTGGGCGAGGAGATCTGGAGCAGCGGCGACGGACCGCACGCCCACCACGAGCCGGTGACGCGCGGGAACGGGGCACCAGAGCGCCGGCACCGCCACGACCGGGCACTCCGCGTGCGCGGCAACCTTCATGGCAGTCGCGCCCGCTGCCCAACGATCGAGGCCGGTGCGCGTCTCCTGCCCCACCACCAGGACTTGTGCATCTCCAGTCGCATCGAGGATCGAACCGCTGACGGGTCCCGTCCTCAGGATCGACCGGATGGTGAGGTCTGGCGCTGCGAGCTCGATCTCCGCGCACATCTTCGCCAGCAGGCGTTGGCTCGTCTCCTCCATCAGAGGCGGCAGTGACCCCATCATCGGCATCATCGAGCCCACCGAGGCCAAGGCGATGTAGCTCGGACTCACGTGCACCACCGTCAGGCCGACGCCACGTGAACGTGCCTCCTGGATGGCGAACTTGATCGCGCCCGCACTGATCTCAGTGCCGTCCACAGCGACCATCACGGGTGCAGAGCTTCGGTCCATGACTCCTCCTACTGAACGAGCTGACGAACTATCGGACGATGGCCACCGGGCACTCGGCCCGGCACAGCACCTCGTGGCTCACGGAACCGAGCAGCATCCCGGTGAACGCCCCGCGCCCATGGGAGCCGGTCACGATCAGTGAGGCCGTGGCGGACTCGTCCACGAGGGCCTGTCCGGGAGCCACCGGGATCGCCTCGAGCTGGAGGATCACGTCGGGGTGTTCGTCGCGGACGCCGGCCACGCTCTCGCTCAGCAACAGCTCCCGGTCCACGATCGTCGGTCCGAGATCGGGCGAGAGCTCGCCGCGGCGGTCGAGCAGCACCCTGCCGACGTTCCATGCGTGTACGGCGACCACGATCTCACCCGTCAGCTCGGCCCGGCGACAGGCGAACTCGAGGGCGGCCTCACTGCCGCCGGAACCGTCGATGCCGACCACGATCCGCGCCGCCGAGGGTTGGGCGGGCTCGCGCACGACGACGACCGGACCGGCTGCATGGGTCGCCACGTGCTGGCTCACGGAGCCGATCAGCACCTCGGCGATCCGACCGTGACCGTGGCTCCCGACGACCAGCATCGAGGCCTGCTGGGCGGCCTCGAGCAGCTCGGGCACGATCGTGCCCGTCCGCCGCTCGAGGCTTCCTTGCGCCCCGGCGCGCTTGAGGATGTCCTCGACGTACGCCGTCAGCTCGTCGTCCGTCCGGTCGCGAGGGCCACTCCACTGCCCGGCGTAGCGGTCATCGACCATCAGTGCCTGCACGGTGCGGTGCGAGAGCGACGACGTCTCCGCCGCCCAGGCCAGGGCCAGATCGGCCTCCGGCGAGCCGTCGTATCCGACCACGATGCTGTTGCGAGTGATTTCGTCCATGTTCCGAACGTGCCTCCCGGCGGCCGGCTGGGACAGGGCCGTTGGTCCCGCCCGGAGAGTCCCTTGAGCACTGACGGGCGGTCCCGCCGGCGGCGGAGAGTGGAGTCCTCGAAAGGAGTTGTGACATGGCCAATCAACGGACCACCGGCGCGATCGTGGTGGGACTGGACGGCTCCGCGTGGACCCGCAGCGCTCGGACCTGGGCCATCGACCAGGCAGCGGCTGAGCACCGACCGCTCCTCCTCGTCCATGCCGGAGCCGAACCGGACCGGGCCGTGCTCGACCGCGCGTACGCCGAAGCGATGCGCCGGTTCCCCGCCCTCGAGGTGCACCGCCTCCTCAGCGCGTCAGCGCCCGACGACCTCTTGAGCGAGCTCTCGGCCGAGGCGGCCATGGTGGTGCTCGGCTCTCGTGGTCGCGGTCCCGTCCGCAGCCTGCTCCTCGGCTCGGTCGGCGTCGCCGTGACGCGGCATGCATCCTGCCCCGTGGTCGTGGTCCGCCCCGGCAACCCCGGCATCGTCAGGAACGGCGTGCTGGTGGGTGTCGACGGCGAGCGTTCGCAGCGCGCGCTCGAGTTCGCCTTCCGCCAGGCATCGCTCCACGCGATGCCGCTGACGGTGCTGCACACCTTTGTCGACTCGATGGCCTTCGGACCCACACCCGGGGCACCCGTCATGGTCCCGGCCATGTCCCCGCTCATGCTCGATGCCCGCCAGCAGGACCTCGAGAACGAGCGGCTCCTCCTCTCGGAGTGCCTGAGCGGGATGCAGGAGACCCACCCCGACGTCCATGTCAGTGCAGAGCTGGCCCGGGGACTCCCCCAGGCACTGCTGCTCCAGCGCGCGGCCAGGATGAACCTGATCGTCGTCGGCAGCCACGTCGGACGCTCCGCCGCTGGACTGGCCTTCGGCTCGGTGTCGGCCTCGATGATCGAGCACGCGACGTGTCCGGTCGCGGTGGTGCCGGCCGGTCGTGGCTGAGCTCGATCTCTGGCAGACGTTGGGAGTGGCCCTCGCCATCGGGCTGCTCATCGGCACGGAGCGGGAGCGTTCGAAGCCGGATGCCGGCAGTCCGGGTATGCGCACGATCGCGCTCCTTGCCGTCATCGGCGCGTTCTCCGTGCACCTGCCCACGGCAGTGGCCGCCTCGATCGTCGCCGGCGCGGTCCTGCTCGTGGTGGTGGGCTATGCGTGGTCCCGCTCCCGCGATCCCGGGATGACCAGCGAGATGGCGGCGCTCACTGCACTCGGGCTCGGCGCCCTGACCTACACCGAACCGACACTGGCGATCGGAGCGGCCGTCGCCGTGACGGTGCTGCTCGCCTCCCGAGAACCCCTGCACCGGTTCGTGCGGGAGACCATCACTGACCAGGAACGCACCGACGCGCTCAAGCTCTTCGTCGCGGCCTTCATCGTGCTGCCGTTGCTCCCGCAGGGACATGTGGGGCCGTACGGCGCCTGGGTTCCGCAACGGATCTGGCTGCTCGTCGTCCTCATCATCTGCATCGGCTGGGTCGGCCATGCCGCGAGTCGAGCCCTGGGGTCCGGGCGTGGCCTCATGATCGGCGGTCTGGCCGGCGGCTTCGTCTCCGGCACCGCCACCACCGGGGTGATGGGCGCCAAGCTTCGTCGCGGCGAGGCTCCGTTGCGCGGTGCGTTGGCAGGGGCCGTGCTGGCAAGCCTGGCGACGCTGGTCCAGCTGGTGCTGATCACGACGGTGGCCGAGCCAAGGGTCGCGGCCGCGCTGCTCCCGGCCATGGCTGCCGGCAGCACCGTGCTGGCGGCTGAAGCGTGGTGGCTCGGGCATGGCCAGTCGGCGGTCGACCCCGAGCTGGTGCGGTCGAGCCGCCCGTTCGCCCTCCTGCCGGCGCTGGTGCTGGCCGGGATCATCTCGCTGGTGCTGCCCCTCGCGATCTGGCTCCAGCACCGGTACGGCGACGCCGGCGCCGTCGCCGCCACGGCGGCCGGCGCCCTGGCGGACGTGCACGGGGCCAGCGTGGCCATGGCGACATTGGTGCATCAGGGCGACGTGGTGATCGGCACGGCCCTGGCGGCCATCGGAGCCGGGCTGGCCACGAACACCGCGGGCAAGCTCGCGGTGGCCGCCCTCGCGGGCGGGGTCCGCTTCGCCGCCCTGCTGGGCGCCCTGCTGCTACCGGCCGTCGTCGCGGTTGCGGTCACGCTGTTCTTCGCGTGAGGCAGCGCGTCGCTCAGTCGAGCAGGACCCGTTCGCCGTACGACGGAACGACCGCTGTCCAGCCCAGCTCGCTGTGGATGCGTTCGGCCAGTCGAGCAGATGACGCTGCCTCGCCATGGACGACGTAGACCGTGCGCGGCGGCTCCGGTGCCCGGGACAGCCAGGCGAGCGTCTCGTCCGCGTCGGAGTGCACGGAGAAGTCGGGGATGTTGACGATCTCCGCGTGCACCGGCACGTAGCGACCATGGATCTTGACCTGGCGCGCACCCTCGAGGAGTGCGCGCCCACGCGTGCCCTGCGCCTGGAAGCCGGTGAGGACCACGGTGTTGCGCTGGTCCGGCAGCTGGCTGGCGAGGTGGTGGACGACGCGACCTCCGGAGGCCATCCCCGACGCCGAGATCACGATGCACGGGAACGCCGGGCGGTTCAGGTCCTTCGAGTCCTGCGGTGTCCGCACCGCCCGCAGGTCGCCGATGTCGAAGGCGTCCCGATCGCGCAGCATGTCCGCCCGGATCTGTGGGCTCCCTGACGTGAGGGCTCGGCGATGGACGCTCAACGCGGCGAGCGCCATCGGGCTGTCGACGTAGACCTGGAGGTGGGGAATGTCGCCGACCCGCATCAGGCGACGCAGCTCGAGCAGCACCAGCTCCGTGCGGTCGACGGCGAAGGCGGGGATGAGCACGCTGCCTCCGCGCCTGACCGTGCGGCGGACAGCGTCGGCGAGCACCGACGGGTCGGGAGCCGGGTGACTGCGGTCGCCGTACGTCGATTCGACGACGATGGTCCCGACGGCGGGCGGGTCCTCGGGCGGCCGCAGGAGTGGGTGGCGGGGCCGCCCGAGGTCGCCGCTGAAGAGCACCCGGTGCCCTTCGGTCTCGACGGTCACCGTCGACGAACCGAGGATGTGGCCGGCGTGGCGCAGGGTCGCCTTCGACCCGTCGGTGAGCGGGACTGTCTGGCCGAACGCCACGGGTGAGAACAACGGGAGGGTGCGCTCGACGTCCGCCTCGTCGTAGAGCGGCAGGGCCGGATGGCGCTTGGAGAAGCCGGTCTCGTTGGCGAAGCGCGCGTCCTCCTCCTGCAGGTGTGCGCTGTCCCGCAGAACGATCTCGGCCAGCTCGGCGGTCTCGACGGTGCTCGTGATCCGGCCGTGGAACCCTTCGCGCACCAACCGCGGCAGGTAGCCACTGTGGTCCAGGTGCGCGTGGGTCAACAGCACCTCGTCGATCGTGCCGGCGTCGATCGGAAGGGCGCCCAGTTGCGTCGACGGAGCTCCGGCGGCCCCTGGTAGAGGCCGGCACCCACCAACACGCGCGACTCCCCCGACTCGATCAGGAAGCGACTTCCGGTGACGGTTCCCGCGGCCCCGAGGAAGGTCAGTGCGGGCTTGATCGAGGAGTGCTCGGCCATGGCGGGCCCTGGCTCCGGCTCGTGGCGAAGCGGATGGCGACGATGCCCGGCACGGAGCTGGCCAGCGTCTGGGCCAGGCCCTGCTCGGACTCGACGACGGGACCGTCGATGACGGCCACGCCCTCCCTCACCTCGACGAGCCAGTCGTAGCCGGTCTGCCGGAAGAGCTCGTCGATGTCGGCCTCGATCCGCTCGTCGGTGCGCGCGAGCACCCGGATGATGTCGCGTCGGCTGATGACTCCGACCAGACGATGGCGGTGCAGGACGGGCAGGCTCTTGACGGCCGTGGTCGTCATCAGCTCGGCCGCGGTGGCCAGCTCCGCCTCCGAGGGCACCGTGATCGGATGCGTGCTCATGACGTCGGCGACCACCGTGTGCAGCGGGAGTGCGGACAGGTGGACCGGCTTCTCGTGCACGCGTTGGTCGGGCATGACCATCTCCCGGATCACGTCGGCCTCACTGATCACGCCCGTGAGGTGTCCCGCGGCGTCGATGACCGGCATCGCCGAGACGTCGTGTCGCTCGAACAGCATGATGGCCGTCTTGATCGTGGCCGTGTCGTTCACGGTGACCGGCGGCTGACTCATGACTTCACGGACCAGCATCGAATCGTCCTCTCGTTGGCGGGGGTGGTGGTTCTGGGACAACTCTTCGCGGAACGAGACGAGGCGAGTAGGGCCGTTCGCGCTCTCGCCCGGGACGAAAGGCCCTGATCGCCGGCCGTCCTCCGCGCCGACGATGGGGTCATGGACCACTCCGCTGTGCCGCGCCCTGCCGACGTACTCCTCGCAGACGGCCGGATCGCCGCGATCCGACCCATGGTTCCCGCCGACCGGGAGGGGCTGATGGCACTCCACGACGCCGCCGGGGACGAGAGCCTGCGGCTGCGCTTCTTCGCCCTGAACCGCGACGCCTCCCGCCACTACGTCGACCACCTGGTCGACCACACCGGCGACACCGTCGCCACCCTCGTGGCCACGATCGGCGGCACCATCGTGGCGGTGGCCACGGCCGAGCGGGCCGGTCCCGACGTCGCCGAGGCCGCCTTCCTCGTGTCCGACGCGGAGCACCGACACGGCCTGGGTGGACTGCTCCTGGAGCACCTCGCGGCCGCCTGCCGCGACGTCGGGATCCGCCGCTTCGTGGCCGACGTGCTCCCCGACAACACATCAATGATCAGGGTCTTCCGGGATGCGGGGTTCACGCTGTCCAACCGCAGTGAGCAGGGAGTCGTGCTCGTCGAGATGAGCACCGCGGCCTCGGCCGCTGCCGTCGAGGTCGCCGATCGCCGCGAGGCCGTCTCGGAGGCGAGATCGCTGGCTCCGCTGTTCCACCCGCGCACGGTGGCGGTCGTCGGCGTACGCCGCGACGGCGCCGGCCTGGGACATGCCGTGCTCGCCTCGATCCGCGAGGGCGGCTTCACCGGCAAGGTCTACGTCGTCCATCCCGAGGTCACGTCCGTGGACGGCGTGCGGGCCGTGCCCAGCCTGACGGACGTCCCGGAACACGTCGACGTCGCAGTCGTCGCCGTACCCGCCGCACGCGTGCTGGTCGCCGTGCAGGACGCCGCACGCGCAGGGGTCTCCACGGTCGTGGTGATCTCCTCCGGACTCGCAGAGCTCGGCCACGAGGGTGTGGAGCTACAGCGCGAGATGCTGCGCACAGCCCGCGAGCACAACATCCGGCTGATCGGCCCGAACTGCCTGGGCGTGATGGTCAACGACCCCGGCATCCGCCTCAATGCCACCTTCTCGCGCAGCGTGCCGCCACCGGGAGGGCTGGCCATCGCCTCGCAGTCGGGCGGCGTGGGGATCGCGCTCCTCGACGTGGCCCGCGATCTCGGTGTCGGGGTCAGCACCTTCATCTCGCTCGGCAACAAGGCCGACGTGTCGGGCAACGACCTGCTGGCTGCCTGGCTGGACGACCCGGACGTCACGGGTGCGGCGCTCTACCTGGAGTCGTTCGGCAACGCCCCCAAGTTCGCCCGGATCGCGCGCCGCTTCGCCGAGCGCAAGCCGCTGCTCGCCGTCGTCGGCGGCCGGTCGGCGAGCGGGCAGCGTGGCGGTGCCTCCCACACCGCCGCGGCCGCCACGCCTGCGGTCGGCATCGATGCGCTCTTCAGCCAGGCCGGCGTGATCGCGTGCACCAGCGCCGAGGAGATGGCCCGCACGGCACTGCTCCTCGCCGAGCAGCCACTGCCCACGGGGCGGCGGATCGCCATCGTGAGCAACGCCGGCGGGCTCGGAGTGCTGGCTGCCGACGCCGCCGATGTGCACGGGCTCGAGGTCCCCGAGCTGTCGGCGACCCTCCGCGCCAAGCTCAGCGGGCAGGTGTCGGGCACGACCGGCACCAGCAACCCCATCGACCTCGGCGCCGGAGCCTCCGCAGAGAACCTGCGCGGCGTGGTCGAGCCCCTGCTCGCCTCATCGGAGGTGGACGCGCTGTTGGTGGTCCTGGTCCCGACCAGCGTGGCGCCTGCCCAACCGCTGGTCGATGCCCTGGTCGACGTGCGCCGGCGCGCACCGGACAAGCCGGTGGTCCTCGTCGGGTTCGGCGGTCTCGGCGACGGGTCCGGTGGTGTCACGGTCTTCCGGGCCGTGGACGACGCGGTCGAGGCGTTGGGCCACGCCGTGCGGTACGCCGAGTGGCGAGCCACCCCGCGCACCGTCCCGGAGCCCCACGACCCGGAGCGGGCTGCCGCCGCCCGGACCGTCGCCCGCGACCTGCTCGACGACCTCGCAGCGGGGAGTGGCTGGGTCGACCCGGCAGCCGTCCCCCGCCTCCTGCACCCCTACGGCCTCGAGGCCGTGGGCGGCATCGCACACGATCCGATCGACGCCGCACGCCTGTCGACCGAGCTCGGCTTCCCGGTCGTGCTGAAGGTCGCCGACCGCGACATCGTCCACAAGACCGACCGTGGCCTGGTCCGCGTCGGCCTGGAGTCGACGAGTGAGGTCATCGCAGCGACTCGCGCGTTTGCCGTCGAGATCGGGCGCGAAGACGTCCCCGTCCTGGTGCAACCGGTGGTGACAGGGGTGGAGGTCGCCCTGGGCGTCGTCCGGGACCCCGGCTTCGGACCGCTCGTGATGGTCGCGGCCGGTGGCATCGCGACCGGGATCCTCGACGACCGCACCTTCCTGCTGCCGCCGTTCACCCGGACCGACGCCGCCCGGGCGATCCGGTCATTGCGGATCTGGCCGCTGCTCGACGGCTACCGGGGCGCGGAGCCGATCGACACCGGCGACCTCGAGCAGATGGTGGTCGCCCTCGGTGAGCTTGCCCTCGACGTACCCGAGATCGCCGAGATCGACCTCAACCCGGTGATGTGCACACCGACCGGCACCGTGCTGGTCGATGTGAAGGTCCGCCTGGCCACGGCCTCGGGCGGCAGCGCCACGATGCCGCGGCAGCTCCGGGTCCAGGTCTGAGCGGCATCGAGACGAGCCCGGGCTCAGATGAAGAGGAGCTGGGCCCCGTCGGTGAGCTCGATGAAGTCGGCGGCGCTGATGATCGCCTCGACCTCGTCGAAGAGGTCGCCCAGCTCGAGGTCCTGCATGTCCGCAGACATGCGGCACGCCCACAGGTGTCCGCCCGAGTCGGCGATCTGCTGGAGGAACTCCGGGACCTCTGGGATGCCGAGGTCCTCGATGGCCTTGCGCATCTGGTGGGTGGCGATCGCCGTCATCCCGGGAAGCCCGCCGAGTCCTTGCGGCAGGTGCATGGCGGTGTTGCCCAGCAGCGTGAGCTTCAGGTCGCCCATCGTCTTCTTGTTGATCATGTCGAAGCCCCAGAACGTGAAGAAGAGATGCGTCTCGACGCCTTCTCCCAGGGCGGCGTTCGCCAGCACCAGGCCCGGGTAGGCCATGTCCAGGTTTCCCTTGGAGCAGATGATCGCGAGCTTGCGGCCGGCCTGGGCCGCGCCGAACGAGGGCACGATCGGGGCGTTGTCGGTGGTGGTCATGGAGTTCTCCTCGGGTCTCAGACGCAGCCGTGGGGCTTGGGCAGCCCGGCGACGTAGGCGAGCTTCTTGGCGGGTTGCTGGGGGAAGAGCTGGAACATCGTCTTGACCGGAATGCCGCCCACCGTGGCGATCCGGCGAAGGGTCGCCGTCTCGCCCTGCTTCTCGAAGTCGGCGCGGACGAAGCGGATCGCCTGCCAGTGCTCGTCGGACAGGTCGATGCCGATCTGGGTTGCCAGGGACTTCGCCAGGTCATCGCTCCATTCGAGGGGATCGGTGAGGAAGCCCTCATCGTTGACCTGAACGGTGTGCCCGTCGATGGTCGTGGTTGGCATGTCAGCCCTCCGGATCTGGTTGGTGCTTGCCGGCCATGGACATGTGTGACGGCAACGGCACGGGGTGGCCGGGCAGCAGGACGTTCCAGTACAGGTGTCGGAACGCGAGCTTCCCGAGGTGGTTGGTCCGAGTGGCCTTGAGCAGGCTCATCGGGCCGATGCCGGGAACCGGGTACTTGCCCGGCAGCGGCTGGGTGTCGTAGTTGAAGTCGATCAGCAGCGCCTTGTTGTCACCAGCCTCGACGAAGCAGTTGGCGTGGCCGTCGAACGATCCGGTCATCGGTCGTCCCGCGATGTGCTCCAGGAAGTTGTCGACGAAGATGTCGACGGCGAAGTGCGCGACCGAGCCCGCCTTGGACGCGGGCGCGTTGCTGGCATCACCGAGCGCGAAGATGTTGGCGTGCGCGATCGAGAGGAGCGTGTGCTTGTCGACGGGCACGTAGTTGAGCTCGTCGCCGAGGCCGGAGGTGCCGATGAAGTCCGCTCCCATGTTGACCGGGATGGTGACCAGCAGGTCGAACGCCACCTCGCGACCGTCGTACGACACGAGCGTCTTGTGCTCGTTGTCGATGCTCTCGACCATGAAGTCCGGGGTGAGGCGGATCTTCCGCTCATCGAGCATCCCGCCGAGGAGCTCTGCGGCGACCGGCTGGGTGAATGCAGCATCCAACGGCGTCACGAAGACCATCTCCACCTGGTCGCGCACGCCGTGGTTGCGGAGCCAGTCGTCGGCCAGGAAGGCGAACTCGAGCGGCGCGACCGGACACTTGATCGGCATCTCGGCGATGTGGATCACGAGCTGGCCGTGGTCGAAGGACTTCAGGGCGGCCGCCAGCGCCTCCGCGCCGTCGAGCGTGTAGAAGTCGAAGATCGACCGGCGCCACTCCGGGCCGAGCATCCCGGGCGTCTGGTCCGGTCGCGGCGAGGTGCCGGTGGCGACCACGAGGTAGTCGTAGCGGAGCTTCCTGCCACCGACCAGGGTCACGGTGTTGGTCTCGGGCGTCACCCGGGTCACCGCTGCGAGCACGAACTCGATGCCGTCCTTCAGCAGCGATCGCGCGGTCCGCACCAGCTTGTCGCGCGTGTAGTGACCGAACGGCACGAACAGGTAGCCCGGCTGATAGTGGTGGGCGTCGTCCTGGTCGACCACGGTGATGGTCCACTCGTCGACCGCGAGGCGGTCGCGCAGCTTGTTGGCGACCATGGTGCCGGCAGTTCCGCTGCCGAGCACGAGAAGTGTCTTCATGTCGAACCTCCCTGTTGATCCCACGCTAGGCAGCCCGCGGGCTTCGATTCAGAGCCCAAGGTCCCCAGCGGGGAGGACCTCCGGCCGGAGCCGTGCGACGGGTCACGCGCCTAGCGTGGAGCCATGGACAGGCAGACGTTCGACAAGATGCCGGTCACCGACGCGAGGAGTTGTCTGGCGGCAGTCGACGGATCCCGGGCCAGCATCGATGCCCTCATCTGGACTCTTCGCTACGCAACCGATCACGACCTGAAGGTCGAGGTGCTGACGGTCTGGCCCCCCTACGAGAGTGTGTTGGTGCGTGAGGTGCCGGGCCACTTCTGCGCGCCACGGTGGAGCGCCCGCGCCGCTCAGGATGAAGCCGTTCGCCAAGCACTGGAGAAGGTGACCGAGCCTCCGGTGATCGCAACCAGCCTGGAGAACGCCGACGTCGCGCAGGCGATCACGAGTGCGTCAGCCCGTCACGAGCTGGTGGTCCTGGGGTCGACGCCTGACAAGCACCGACACCGGCTCACCGAGCGAATCGTCGAGGACGCGCACTGCGAGGTCGTGGTGGTCGAGTCGTTGGCCGGGACCTAGGTCCCCCGCAGGACAGGCCCTTCGACACTGACCCGGCCGCGGGCAGCGCGGTGAGATGGAATCGGGACGACGAGCAGCCCGTGCCCCCGTATGGCGCCGGGGCGGGTTCCGCAGTCGAGTGCCGAGCCGAGGTACCACGGGCAGGGCGCTCGTCGTCCCCTCACCCACCCAGTCGATCAGGAGTATTTGTGGACGTCGTCGACATCGCCCGCTGGCAGTTCGGTGTCATCACCGTCTACCACTTTCTCTTCGTACCGATCACGATCGGGCTGTCGGCGATCATCGCGGGCTACGAGACCGCCTGGGTGCGGACGCGCAACCCGCACTGGCTCCGGCTGACGCGCTTCTTCGGCAAGCTCTTCCTGATCAACTTCGCCATCGGCGTCGTGACCGGGATCGTCCAGGAGTTCCAGTTCGGCATGAACTGGAGCGACTACTCACGCTTTGTCGGAGACGTGTTCGGGGCGCCGCTGGCGATCGAGGGCCTGCTTGCCTTCTTCCTCGAGTCGACCTTCCTCGGCCTGTGGATCTTCGGCTGGGACCGGCTCTCACCGCGGGTCCACGCCGCCTGCATCTGGCTGGTCCACATCGGGACCCTGTTCTCCGCGTACTTCATCCTCGCGGCCAACTCGTGGATGCAGCATCCCGTGGGCTACCGGTTCAACCCCGAGACCGGGCGGGCCGAGATGAACGACTTCGCCGCCGTGCTCTTCAACAAGGTCCAGCTGGTGACGTTTCCGCACACCGTGCTCGCGGCGTACATGACCGGCGCTGCCTTCGTCGTCGGTGTCGCCTTCTGGTCGATGTGTCGCAAGGGTGCGAGCAGCGACGACCGGTCCATGTATCTCCGGGCGGTCCGCACGGGTGCCGCGGTGCTGCTGGTCGCCGGCATCGGGGTTGCCGTGAGCGGTGACGTCCAGGGCAAGGTCATGACCGAGGTGCAGCCGATGAAGATGGCGGCCGCCGAGGCGCTCTACGAGACCGAGCACCCGGCCGACTTCTCCCTCTTCACGATCGGCAGCCTCGACGGGTCCGAGGAGCGGTTCTCCATCAAGGTCCCGAACCTGCTGTCGTTCCTCGCCACCGGCTCCACCTCCGGCGAGGTGGTCGGCATCAACGACCTGCGGGCGGAATACCAGGAGACCTACGGTTCCGATCCTGGGGCGACGTACTACTCGCCGAGCGACTACACCCCCGTGATCCCGCTCGCCTACTGGACCTTCCGGCTGATGATCGGCATGGGCCTGGCGGCCGCTGCTGCCGCCGCCCTGATCCTGTGGGTCACGCGCAAGGGCCGCATCCCGGTCTCGCGGCGCTGGGTGTGGCTGGCCGTGGCGCTGCCGTTGCTGCCCCTCGGCGCCAACTCGTTCGCGTGGATCTTCACCGAGATGGGGCGCCAGCCCTGGGCCGTCTTCGGGCTGATGACGACCGAGCGTGCGGTCTCCCCCGGGGTCAGCGTGCTGGAGGCGTCGATCTCCCTGATCGCCCTGACCTTGCTGTACGCCGTGTTGATGGTGATCGAGGTCAAGCTCCTGCTCACCTTCGTGGCGAAGGGCGCGGCGCCCTACATCGAGCCCGACCCGGAGTCGCCCGACGGCGATCCGCACGACCGTCCACTCGCGTTCGCTTACTGATCGGCCAGGAGACCCTCATGGAACTCACCACAGTCTGGTTCGGGCTGATCGCCATCTTGTGGATCGGCTACTTCGCTCTCGAGGGCTTCGACTTCGGGGTCGGCATGCTGTTGCCGATCCTGGCGAAGGACGACAACGAGCGCCGGGTGCTGATCAACACCATCGGCCCGGTCTGGGACGGCAACGAGGTCTGGCTCCTGGTCGCCGGTGGCGCGACGTTCGCTGCCTTCCCCGAGTGGTACGCCACCTTGTTCAGCGGCTTCTACCTGCCCCTGCTGCTGATCCTGCTGGCCCTGATCGTGCGGGGGCTGGCCTTCGAGTACCGCGCCAAGCGCGACGACGACCAGTGGCGGAGTCGCTGGGACCTGGCCATCATCATCGGCTCCTTCGTGCCCGCCCTGTTGTGGGGTGTCGCCTTCGCCAACATCGTGCACGGCGTGCCGATCGACATCGACGGCGAGTACGTCGGCGGGTTCTTCAACCTGCTCAACCCCTACGCACTGCTGGGCGGTGCCACCACCCTGCTGCTCTTCGTGACGCACGGCGCGATGTTCATCTCGCTCAAGACGGACGGGCGGATCCGGCACGCGGCGCGCGAGCTGGCCCTGCGCGTCGGCAGTGTCACGGCCCTGGTCGCCGTCGTCTTCCTGCTGTGGACGCAGCTCCAGAGCGGCGACGCCGGCTCTGCGGTGCTCTTCACCGTGGCCGCGTTGTGCCTCGTCGGCGGACTCGCAGCCGTGCGGGCCGGCCGCGAGGGATGGGCCTTCCTCGGCACCTTCCTGACCATCGCGACTGCGGTCGCCGGCCTGTTCGCCGCGCTCTTTCCCGACGTCATGCCCACGACACTCGTGGATGGCGCGAGCCTCACCACGACCACGGCCGCCGCCACGGCGTACACACTGCGGATCATGACGGTCGTGGCCGTGATCTTCACGCCGCTCGTGCTCGCCTACCAGGCGTGGAGCTACTGGGTGTTCCGCCAGCGAATCACCGTCCACCACATCCCCGATCAGCGGCCGGTGGTCCACCAGTCGTGAGGCCATCGGACCCACGACTCCGCCAGTACCTGGCACCGGCGAAGCCCCAGCTGCTGGGGGTGCTGGGCCTCGGCGTGCTCAGCAGCATCCTCGTCGTCGCCCAGGCTTGGGCTGTCACACAGTTGGTCCTCGCCGTCCTCGGCGACGGGGACGGGGACGGCGTGACCGGAGCCGCAGGGCTGGTCGTCGCCGCGTTCCTGTCTCGCGCCCTCGTCGGCTGGATCAGTGACGCCCTGGCCGCCAGCGCGGCGGCCACGATCGGGACCTCCCTGCGTCGACGGATCGTCGTCGCCGTCACCCGGCGACACGCCGGCTCCGCGAGCGGTGAGCAGGCAGCCCTGGTCACTCGCGGCGTGAGCGCTGCGGAGCCCTACCTCACGCGCTACCTGCCCGCCCTCGTGCTCGCGTCGGTCCTGCCACCCCTCACGGTCGTGGTCATCGCCACACAGGACCTCCTCAGCGCCGGGATCGTGCTGGTGACCCTGCCCCTGGTCCCGGTGTTCGGTGCCCTCGTCGGGCTGGCCACCCGCGATCGCGCCGCGCAGCAGTGGCGGGAGATGTCGTCGCTGTCGGGACACTTCCTCGACGTGGTGCGCGGGCTGCCGACCCTGGTGGCGTATCGCCGCGCTCGCGCACAGTCCGCGCGCATCGGCGAGATCACCGACCGCTACCGACTGGCCTCGCTGAGCACGCTGCGGCTGGCCTTCGCCTCATCGGCGGTCCTGGAGCTGGTTGCCACCTTGTCCGTGGCCCTGGTGGCCGTCACCGTCGGAGTCCGACTCGCCTCCGGAGGGATGGAGCTCGGCCCCGCACTCCTCGTGCTCCTCCTCGCGCCCGAGGCGTACTGGCCCCTTCGTCGAGTGGGCGCCGAGTTCCATGCAGCGGCCGAAGGTGTCGCGACCTTCGAGGCGGTCCACACCCTGCTCGCGCAGGTTCCGCCGGGCAGCGTGGACCGGGCGGCGACTCGGGGTGAGCCCCTGCTGGTGAACGATCTGGGCGTCACGTATCCCGGGCGAACGACGCCCGCGCTCCGCAGTGTCACCACCGAGATCCCCGCCACGGGAGTCACCGTCATCACCGGCCCGTCCGGGTGCGGGAAGTCGACCCTGTTGGCCGCCATCGCCGGCCTGCTCGAGGCCTCATCCGGTTCGCTGTCCGTCGGTGGCCGACCGATCGGTGGGCCCGCGTGGCAGTCCCAGGTCGCCTGGTTGCCGCAACGGCCCGTCTTTGTCGCGGGCACCGTCAAGGACAACCTCCGGATTGCCGGTGCCGGGGCCTCGGACGAGCGGCTCTGGTCGGTGCTGCGTCGAGTCGCCCTGGAGGAGCGGGTCCGTGCCGCGCCCCTGGGACTGGACGCCCCGATCGGTGAGGACGGCGTGACGCTGTCCGCCGGTGAACGTGCCCGGCTCGCGATGGCCCGCGTCCTGCTCTCCGACCGGCCCTGGACCATCCTCGACGAGCCCACGGCGCACCTCGACGAGCTCACCGAGCAGGTCATCGCGGACACGATCGTCGAGCTGGGTCGGACCGGCGCCGTGGTGGTCGTGGCCCACCGGCCGGCCGTGATCGACCTCGCCGACCGGGTGGTCGCTCTCACCGCTCCCCCGGCGAAGCATCCATCGTCGGTCGCTCAACCGATGAGCCGTCCGGTGGTGCCTTCGGAGTCCCTTGCCGTCTCGACTGCCGTCTCGACCGAACCGGTGTCGGGCTCCACCCCGGGGTTCGCCGTGAGCACCCTGCTCGGTGCGCTCGCGTCGGCATCGGGGGTTGCCCTCACCGCGACCGCCGGCTGGCTGATCGTGCAGGCGTCGACGCACCCGGCCGTCCTGACCCTGCTGGTCGCCATCGTCGGGGTACGCACCTTCGGACTCGCACGACCCTTGCTGCGGTACGCCGAACGCCTGCGCTCGCACGACATCGCCCTGCGCCTCCTCGCTCGCCGACGCGTCGAGGTCTACAACGCCATCGTCCCGCTCACGCCCGGGAGGCTCGGTCGCCGACGTGGTGACGCGCTCACCTCGATCGTCGATGACGTGGACAGCGTGGCCGACCGGGAGCTGCGCGTGCGCCTGCCGCTCCGGACGGCCGTGGTGGTGGCCGCCATCGCGGTCGCTGTCGCTGCGAGCGTGCTGTGGACGGCAGGCATCGTGGTCGCCATCTCCTGCACCGTCGCTGGAGCCGGCGGCTTCCTCGTGGCTCGTCGCGGCGCGGCCACCGCCGAACGCAGTGCCGTCAGTGCGCGCGCCGACCTCTCGGGCCTCGTCGTCGAGACCATCCAGATCGCACCTGAGCTCGTGATGTGGCAGGCGACCGGTGCCGCTGCGGACCGGGTGGGTCGCCTCAGCGACCAGCTCGGCGAGGCCCGGGTGTCCGCGTCCCGATGGCTCGGCGCAGCGCGTGCCGGCGTCCTGGTGGTGAGCGGTCTGGCCGTCGCAACGATGGGCGTGATCACCCACGGCGCGCTCGTCCGGGGCGAGGTCTCCGGGCCCATGATGGCGCTGCTGGTGCTGCTCCCCCTGGCGCTCACGGACGTGTTCCTGCCCGTGGCGGATGCGGGGGCACTGGCGGCCAGCACGACGGCAGCGACGGCACGACTGCGACGCCTCGAGCGCACGGCGCCCGCTGTCCGGGACACCGTCCCGCGGGGCGGCGACCCCTCGACGTACGACGTCGACGTGGACTGCGTCCGAGCCCGGTGGCAGCCCGCCGGACAGCTCACTGCCGCGACGTCCCTGAGCCTGCAACCGGGAGAGCGCGTCGCGCTCATGGGACCGTCCGGCTCGGGGAAGAGCACCGTGGCCGCCTTGATGCTGCGGTTCCTCGATCCAGCGAGTGGCACGATCACGATGGGCGGAATCCCCACCAACGACATGGCCCTGGACGACGTGCGCCGGCTCACCGGTCTCGTCGACGACGACCCGCACGTCTTTGCGACGACGCTCGCCGAGAACGTCAGGTTCGCCCGCCCGGGTGCCACGGACACGGAGGTCGCGGCGGCGCTCCGGCAGGCTCGACTCGGGGACTGGCTCGACTCGCTGCCCGATGGTCTGGCCACGTGGCTGGGCGACGGCAACGCGCAGGTCTCCGGCGGGGAGCGGGCGCGGATCGCCATCGCTCGTTCATTGCTCGCAGCGCAACCAGTCCTGGTCCTCGACGAACCCACGGCACACCTCGACCACGCGACAGCCACTGATCTGGCCCGCGAGATCCTCTCCGGACCGCGGTCTCGCACGGTGCTCTGGATCACCCACGTCGATCCCGGGGTGGACCTGGCTGATCGCCTCATCCGGCTCGAGCCTCCACGCCTCGGTGCGGTCCGGCTGGGGTGACGTGCGTCAAGGGTGACTCACGCCGCCGCCGTGGCCAGTGTGGACCACCGTGTCCTCGGGCAGCTCGAACAGATGCGCCCGGATCGAGTCCACGATCGTGTCCGCGTCGCTGAACGAGCGACCAGTCGCGCCTGGTCCGCC
>JBDSPC010000294.1:0-8321 GCA_039914485.1 Nocardioides sp. | reverse complement strand
GTGCTCAAGGTCGTGGACCGGGTCTTGGCCGGGGACGACAGCGGACCGGTCACCCTCGGCTACGCCGCGTTCCTCGGGGTCGGCCTGTCGACGTCGGGCGGGCCAGCCGTCGTGGGCAACGTGGTGACCGACGGGCCTGCCGCTGATGCCGGCATCGAGGCCGGCTCCACCGTCACCGCCTTCGACGGCACGACCGTGAAGTCCGCCGCCCACCTGCGCCGGCTGATCCAGCGGCACCAGCCGGGCGAGCAGGTCGTGGTCATGTGGACCGATGCGCAGGGCAGCCGCCACGACGCCACGCTCACGCTGGACCGTGCGCCCGTGGCCTGAGGCCCGACTACGTTGGGCGCATGCTTCCCCAAGGTGACCCGGCACCGGGCGCGAGCCCCGACCGTCCCGCCTACGTCGAGGGCGTGCACCTGCAGCGGACCGACGAGAACGTCCGCGAGATCGCCGCCCTGTCCGCCGTGCTGGGCGAGCCGACTGGGCTGGACGGGTTGATGGCCGACCTGAAGTACCAGGCCCGACGCAGCCGCCTGCCGGCGCGACTCCTCGGTCGCGCGGTCAGTGACGCCTACACGTGGAACTCCTACGACCAGCGCGACCAGAACTGGTATCCGCAAGGCGTCTCGACCAGCGCCGACGCCTCCGACACCGAGGACATCGAGGGCCGCAAGGTGCTCGTGACGACGTGGTACTCCTCCGGCAAGGACGGCGTGAAGCGCGGCTCGCGCGTGACCTTCCTCGACCTCGAGACGCTGAAGTACCGCCACGTGCTGCTGGTGAACCCGCTCTTCGACAAGAAGGGCACCCTGCAGCTGCGGCCGATGAACATCCACGCCGGCGGCATCGTGTGGGCCGGCGGCTACCTCCACATCGCCGCCACCAAGCGCGGGTTCGTCACGGCGCGGGTCGACGACATCATGCGGGTCATCGGCGACGACGACCACCCGGACGAGCTCGGCTTCGACGGGCAGCGCGTGTCGTCGTACGGCCATCGCTATGTCCTGCCGGTGCGCTTCACCTACAAGGCCTTCACCGACGACGGCCACGAGGAGCTGCGCTACTCGTTCCTCTCGCTCGACCGGCGCTCCGATCCGCCGGCGCTGCTCGCGGGGGAATACAACACCGGCACCTCACCGAACCGGCTCGCGCGCTACCAGCTCGACCCCGCCACGTGGCAGCTGCAGACCGGGGACGACGGGTTCTCCCGCCCGCTCGAGGTGGACGAGGGCGGGGTCGTGCAGATGCAGGGTGCCGCGCTGGCCGGCGGTCGCTACCACGTGACCGTCTCGCACGGGCCGTTCATGCCGGGCACGATCTATGCCGGGTCGTCGGGCAAGCTGAAGCCGAAGAGACTTGCACTGCCGATGGGTCCCGAGGACCTGGCCTACTGGCCCTCGACGGACCGCCTGTGGTCGCTCACCGAACACCCGCGCCGACGCTGGATCGTGTCGATGAAGCGGTCGGCCTTCGACTGATCAGACGCGCGGGTGGCGGGCGAGCTGCCGGCTCTGCGCGACGAGGCGATCGGCGGAGTCCCAGACCTCGCAGTCCTCCTCGAACATCCCGCCCGCGACGTTGCGCGTGTGGTGGCTGACGCGCAGCCAGCCCGGGGCGGGCTTCGCCCGGACGTGGATCGTCAGCTCGAGCGTCGGGGCCCAGCCGGGCATGCCGAGATCGAAGCTCACCGGCGGCAGGGCGTCGCACACCATCAGCAGCTCGATCGGGTCCGGGTCGCGCTCGCCGTTGAGCCGGAACCACGCCTTCAGCTCACCGTTGCCGTCGGGCTTGCCGACGGCCCAGCCGATGCACGATGGGTCGAAGCGCATGTCGAACCGCTCCATCAGCCGGGCGATCTTGCGCACCTCCGGCGGCGCCATGGTGTTGGGGACGCACTCCTCGAGCGGCGCCATCGGCGGCGGGGTCGCGGTGGTGCGGACGTCGTCGGGCAGGCGGCCCAGGTCGCCGTACGTCGCCAGCACGGTGATCCTCGTGTCGTCACCCTGCTTGAGGTCGGCCGCGAGGGTGGCCACGCTGCCCCCGTCGCGCAGGACGCGCGTCGAGATCGTCGCGGGGCCGGGGACCGATGCGGAGAGGTAGTAGGCGCTGACCGCGATCGGGTCCGGCTTGCCGGGCGCGACCTGGCCCAGCGCGTTGCCGATGGTGGCGAGCAGGTATCCACCGTTGACGCCGCCGCCGACGACCCAGCCGTCGGTCAGGTCGGCGGTGAACTCACCGTCACCGCCGGGCGTCACGGCGATGTGGTCGTCCCACTCGATCTCAGTCATGGCGCGAGCCTAGAAGAGCCGGCCGCCGCCATCTCAGGTGGTCCGGCGCCTATGCCATCGTGGCCAGCCCCGCCAGCAGCCGGTCGACGTCTTCCTCGTTCGTGTACGCCGACATCCCGGCGCGAACTCCGCCGGCATCGCCCAGGCCTGCATGCCGGGAGGCTTCCAGTGCATAGAAGTTGCCGGCCGGCGCGACCACCCCGTCGACCGCCAGCCTCCGTTGCACCTCGGCGGCCGCGACTCCCTCGACGTTGAACAGCACCGTCGGCGTACGCCGGGAGGGCCGGCCGTGCACGGTGACGGCCGGTAGCGCGGCGAGACCGACGAGCAGGCGGCGAGCGAGCGCTGCTTCGTGCTCCTCGACGCCGGCCATGCCGCCGGGCAGGGACTCGATGAACCCGACGGCCGCACTGACTCCGGCCAGCAGCTCGTAGGGCAGCGTGCCCAGCTCGAACCGCTCCGGCACCGCGTCACTTGAAGGAAGCAGCTTGTCGGGGTGCAGCCTCTCGAGGAGCGTGGGCGCAGCGGCGAGGACGCCGAGGTGTGGCCCGAAGAACTTGTACGGCGAGCACACCAGGAAGTCAGCGCCCAGCGCGGTGAGGTCGACGGGCGCGTGCGGCACCAGGTGGACGGCGTCGACATGAACGAGGGCGCCGACCTCGTGCGCCGCCTGCACCACGCCGAGCACATCGGGCCGGGTGCCGAGCAGGTTGGAGGCCGCGGTGACCGCGACCAGCCGCGTGCGATCGGTGAGCAGTGGGCCCACGTCGTCGAGCTCGGCCGTGTCGGGGTCGAAACCCAGCCAGCGAACGGTTGCGCCGACGCGTTCCGCCGCCGTCACCCAGGGGCGGATGTCCGCGTCGTGGTCGAGGCGGGTCACGACGACCTCGTCGCCCGGTCCCCAGTCGGAGGCCAACGTGCGGGCCAGATCGAAGGTCAGCGCCGTCATCGAGCGACCGAAGACGATGCCGCGCGGATCGGCACCGAGCAGCCGCGCCATGTCGGCCCGGGCGCCGGCGGTGGTGGACTCCGTCAGCCGGTCGGGAGCCGACACCGTCCCCCGCTGGCACATCCCTGCCGACATCGCAGCCGCCACTGCCTCGATCACGGGTGTCGGCACCAGCGAGCCGCCCGGCCCGTCGAAGCGGGCCAGGCCGCTCGTGAGTGCGGGGAAGGAGCGTCGTACGGCCTCGATGTCCATGGCCGTCATGCTCGCACCAGCGCGGTCAGCGGTCGACGATCGCGTCTCGCAGCCGCTCTGCCGCCGGCGGGAGCTGTCGATCCGTCCGCCACGTCAGGCCGATCGCGCGCCGAGCGCCGGGCGAGCCGAGGATCTGGATACCGTGCGTGCCGGAGAGCCCGACCATCGCCTCCGGCACGATCGCGACCCCGAGTCCGGCCGCGACCAGCCCCTCGATCGTGGCGAGGTCCTGGCTCTCGAACGAGATGTCGAGCGCGACTCCGGCCTCCCTGAGCAGCTCGTCGACGAGCGTGCGGAAGCCGTAGCCGGGCGGCGTGGTCACCAACGTCTCCCCTGCGAGGTCGGAAAGCCTCAGCCGCGACCGTCCAGCCAGGCGATGGGTCGGGGGTACGGCGACGACCAGCCGCTCCTCCTGGAGCAGGTGCCAGCCGTGGCCCGTCGGTCGTGAGGACGTGATCGCCAGGTCGACGGTGCCGCGGGCGAGGTCGGCCTCGAGCTCGTGGGCGGGCTTCTGGCTCAGCAGCACGCGTACTCGTGGGGAAACAGCGTGGAACTCCCGTAGCAGCTGCGGGACCAGCGAGGTCGCCATCGAGTCGAGGAACGCCAGCCGCGCGACGCCCGACTCGGGGTCGAGCTCGCCGCGCACGTCGGCCAGGAGCTGGTCGTAGCGGGCCACCACCTCACGGGCACCGACTGCCACGGTCTGGCCGATCGGCGTGAGGTGCACACCGTCCACTGCCCGCTCGAACAGCCGCGCCCCCAGCTCGCCCTCGACCCGGGCCAGCGCACGCGACAACGTCGGCTGGGTGATGCCCAGCACGGCGGCAGTGTCGGTCACGTGCTCCAGGTCGGCGACAGCGAGCAGCCACTCGAGGTCCCGGATCTGCATCTGTTGACCATACGCCTGAAGTATCGGGATCTGCCGACATTGACATTGGACGCATGACTGATCGCGGCGGACACTCGTCGGGTCATGTCTGCTCCCACCATCGCCGTCACGCCCACACTCGACCCTGGCTACCTCCCGGGCTCGCCGGCCTACCGTCGCGTCGTGGTCGCCCTCTTCGCGGCCGGGCTCGCGACCTTCGAGCTGCTCTACAGCACCCAGGCGATCCTCCCGGAGCTCGCGACCCGCTTCGACGTCTCCTCGACCGAGACCACGCTGACGCTGTCGCTGGCGACCCTGTCCCTCGGCGTCGCGTTGCTGGTCGTCGGCCCGCTGTCGGACGTCATCGGCCGCACCCGGCTGATCCACCTCTCGATGACGCTGTCGGTGATCTGTGCCGTCGGCTGCGCCCTCGCGCCGACCTGGGGAACCCTGCTGGTCCTGCGCTGCCTGATGGGCGTCGCCCTCTCCGGCCTCCCGGCCGTGGCGACCGCCTACCTGCGCGAGGAGCTGCACCACTCGACGCACGCGCGCGCCGCCGGGCTCTACATCGGCGGCACCGCCCTGGGCGGTATGGCCGGTCGCCTCGTCACGGGCTACTCCGCCGAGCTCGCGGGGTGGCGCTGTTCCCTCGGCGCCGCAGCCCTGCTCGCCCTGGCCTGCGCGATGGTCGTACGCCGCATGCTGCCCGACTCCCGACACTTCGCCCCCGCCCCCGCCGGCGTCCGGACCATGCTTGCCATGGCGCGCCGGGCCGTCGCCGACCCGGCCCTCGTCGGCCTCTACGTCATCGGCGGCTGCTCGGTCGGAGCCATGGTGGCGATGCTCAACGTCGTCGGGTTCCGCCTGGAGGCGCCGCCGTTCGGCCTCGGGCTCGGGGCCGCGAGCCTGGTGTTCCTCGTCTATCCCCTCGGCACGGTCAGCTCCGCGACGTTCGGCCGCCTGGCCGACCGGATCGGGCGCCGCGCCGTGCTGCCGGTCGGGACCGTGGTGGCGACGGCGGGCGCCGTACTCACCCTGTCGTCGTCCTTGCCGGTGCTGGTCGCCGGACTGTCGCTGCTCGTCGTCGGCTTCTTCGCGGTGCACGGCGTCGCGAGCGGTTGGGTGCCGGCCCGCGCGCACGCTGGCGGAGTCAGCGCCGGGCAGGCGGCGTCGCTCTACACGTTCACCTACTACCTCGGCGCCTCGGTCTTCGGCAGCCTCGGCGCCCAGGCGTGGAGCCACGTCGGCTGGCCGGGCGTCGTCGCACTGACGGTGACACTGCTGACGATCACCGGTGCGATCGCGCTGCGGTTGCGCGTGAGCCGTCAGCTCCCCGCTCGCTAGGGTGCGGGCGTGGACAACGACATTCGCCCCCTGCTCGAGGAATCGATCGAGATCGCGGCCTCGCCCGCTTCGGTGTGGGCCCTGGTCAGCGACGTACGCCGCATGCCCGACTGGAGCCCGCAGGTGACCTCGACCCGGCTGCGTGCAGGGTTCGAGACCGTCGAGCTCGGCGCGCAGTTCACCAACCGCAACATCCACGGAGAGCTCGAGTGGACCACCCGCGCGGAGGTCGTGCGGTTCACGCCCGAGCAGGAGCTGGCGTTCCGGGTCGAGGACAACTGGGCGATCTGGTCGTTCGCGTTGGCCGCGTCCGACACGGGCACCGTCCTGACCCAGCGCCGCGAGCTGCCCGCCGGGCTCTCCGACATCTCCAAGGAGCTCACCGACGGGTTCTTGGGCGGCCAGGACGCGTTCACGGAGAGCCAGCTGGCCGGGATGCGCGAGACGCTGGAAGCCATCAAGGCCGCCGCGGAGGGCTGAGCCTCACTCGACGAGCTCGACCTCGGAGCCCTCGTTGAAGAAGGCAACCTCTCCGGTGGGTCCTGCGCAAGTGCGGAGGATGCGGGTGCCCGCGTCGCCGTACACGCCGTAGGGATCCTTGCCCGCGGCGAAGTCCTTGACGCGCGGATAGCCACCTCCACCGGACACCGCGTCGCCGACGCCCACGCGGCTGCCGTTCGGCAGGACCACTTCAGTGGCGGCTTCGTCCCACTCGGTGCCGTTCGGCCAGACGACGAGATGTCCGGCCAGCAGCAGGCAGCCGTCGTCGAAATTGATCTCGCCCATGATCTGCGCGTCCATGCCACCGCGGGAGACTCCCGGCGCGGCCGACACGAGCAGCGGGCCGTCGACGTGCGCATCGCCGCCGGGCAGGGCTGCGGGTCGCAGCACCTTGACGGCGCCGAAGATGGCGAGGGCGAGCAGGGCCGCAACAACGGCCGCCCCCACCCATCTGCGCATGCGACTCAGTATGGCGTCGTGCGTTCGCTCAGGCGGCGCGGAGGTTCTGCATGAATCGGCGGATCGGGGTGACGCGGGCGATGGGGAGCTGCGAGCCGTCGCGGTCGAGACCGAAGTGGCCGAGCAGGTCCTGGCGACCTTCGCGCTCGGCCATCAGCAGGATCGCCTCGCGGTCGTACTCGGCGGCGAGCTCGGTCGCGAACGCGAGCTCACCGGCGTCGAGGGCCGTGTTGAGGGCACCGACATAGGTGGAATGGAGAGCGTTGAGCTCATCGATCAGGCGGGGTTGGTTGGTCATACCTCAAGTATGCGCGCTCGGATTGGATCGATCCAAGCCCACGCCACTGTGATTCTGTGCACCCCGCCCTCAGGCGCGGCGAGCCAGCGCCTCGACGACCTGCTTGGGCGGCGGGTTGGTGTGTGCCTCGCGGTCGATCACGACGGTCGGCACGGTCTCGTTGCCGTCGTTGACGCTGCGGACGAAGGCCGCCGCGTCCGGGTCGGCCCAGATGTCGACCCATACGGCCTTCGCGCCGCGCTTGCCGAGGACGAGCCGCAGCCGCTTGGTGAAGGGGCAGCCCTTGCGCCAGTAGATGACGACGCGTCCGTCGGCCGCGGCCTGCGCGCCCTCGGCGGCGGAGACCGAGTCGGGTCGGTGACCGAACACGTCAGGTCTCCCGGTCGTACGCCGTCACGTGGTGCGGCTGGTAGAGCAACATGTCGTCCGCGCCCGGGACGTGCAGACCGACGCCTCGCCCGAAGCCCATCTCGTTCGGCTCGCCCGCGAACGTCGCACCCCGGCCGGAGAGCTCAGCCATCGTGGCATCCAGGTCGTCGCACATCACCGAGATCGCGTGGTGCCTCGGCGAACTGGAGGTCTGCCCACCGCGCTCACTCGACGTCGGGTGCACGCCGAGCTCGCTGCGACCGGTCGAGAAGATCAGCCACTCCGCAGGATCCGCCGCCCCGGTGTCGGCGCGCGTCCCGTCGTCACCGGGTCCGGCATCACAGACGAAAGGCCACTGCAGCACGTCCTTGAAGAACGCGCGGGTCGCGGTCGCGTCGTCGGAGTACACGAGGGTGTGGAGGGCGGTGATCATGGGCCGAGGGTAGGTGGGCATGCGGCGCCAGGTCGAGCGTGCCCGACTGCAGGCCCCGAACGCCGCGTCGCAAAGTGAGACACCCGGGTCGGTTCGACGCGCGGACCATGGGCACCTGGGCGGTGCAGTTGCGCCGTGGGTCGGGGAACGTACAGGAGCGAGTCCATGACAGATGCGGCAGAGGTCCTCAGTGCGCAGAGCACGTACCGCCTGATGTATCGCAGTCGCAACCTGATCCCGCCGGATCGGGTCAAGAAGGAACTTGGTGTCCTCTTCGGCGCGGCCAGGGCCAACAACAAGCGACAACACATCTCCGGAGCGCTCCTGCTGGATGGCGAGCACTACGTGCAGGTTCTCGAAGGCGACGAAGCCCTGGTGCGCGAGCTGTACGAACACATCGCCAAGGACCCGCGACACGATTCGGTCGTGCTCCTCGAGTCCGACACCGTGGAAACGCGGGTGTTCTCACGATGGTCGATGGCCCAGGTCGGCGATGGCGACGAGGCGGACATCCCGCTGATCGCGCACACGGACGGCATCTCCCCCGCTGCCGGCCG
>JBDSPC010000021.1:0-7308 GCA_039914485.1 Nocardioides sp. | reverse complement strand
CGCAAGAAGGAAGGCTACTTCTGATGGGCACCCCCCAGACCTCCTCTGACCACGGTCAGATGGACCTCCTCCGCTTCGCCACCGCCGGCTCGGTCGACGACGGCAAGTCGACCCTCATCGGTCGCCTCCTGCTCGACTCCAAGTCGATCTTCGAGGACCAGCTCGAGGCTGTTGAGGCCTCGTCGGTCTCCAAGGGCTACGACTACACCGACCTCGCGCTGCTGACCGACGGACTGCGCTCCGAGCGCGAGCAGGGCATCACCATCGACGTGGCCTACCGCTACTTCGCGACGCCCAGCCGCAAGTTCATCATCGCGGACACCCCCGGACACATCCAGTACACCCGCAACATGGTCACCGGCGCCTCCACCGCCGACCTGGGCCTCGTGCTGGTCGACGCTCGCCAGGGCCTGACCGAGCAGTCGCGTCGCCACGCCGTGCTCCTCTCGCTGCTGCGGGTGCCGCACCTCGTGCTCGCCGTGAACAAGATGGACCTCGTCGACTGGTCGGAAGAGATCTACGACAAGATCCACAAGGAGTTCACGACCTTCGCCACGAAGCTGAACATCCCCGACCTCGAGGTCATCCCGATCTCGGCGCTCCAGGGTGACAACGTCGTCAAGCGCAGCGACAACACCCCGTGGTACAGCGGACCGACGCTCATGCACCACCTCGAGAACGTGCACGTCGCCTCGGACCGTGACCTCGTCGACGTACGTTTCCCGGTGCAGTTCGTGGTTCGTCCGAAGTCCGACGAGTTCCACGACTACCGCGGCTACGCCGGTCAGGTCGCCGGTGGCGTCCTCAAGCCCGGCGACGAGGTCGTGGTGCTGCCCAGCGGCATGACGTCCAGGATCCAGGGCATCGACCTCTTCGACCAGGAGGTCGCCGAGGCCTTCCCGCCGATGTCGGTGACGGTCCGCCTCGAGGACGATGTCGACGTCTCGCGCGGCGACATGATCGCCCGCGTCAACAACGCGCCGAAGCCCAGCCAGGACATCGACGCGATGGTCTGCTGGATGACCAACGAGCCGCTGCGCCCGCGCCAGAAGCTCCAGATCAAACACACGACGCGTACGGCGCGTGCCATGGTCAAGGACATCCAGTACCGCCTCGACGTGAACAGCCTGCACCGCGACCAGGACACCAAGGAACTCGGTCTCAACGAGATCGGCCGCATCCAGCTGCGCACCACCGTGCCGCTGCTGTGCGACCCCTACTCGAAGAACCGCACCACCGGCTCGTTCATCCTGATCGACGAGGCGACCGGCGTCACCGTCGGCGCCGGCATGATCAACAACGCCAGCTGACCAACGCACACGAGGCCCCGACCAATCGGTCGGGGCCTCGTTGCATTTCGTACGGCGATGTCAGGCCGGCGGGTCCGCCCAGACCTTCACCCAGTCGACGTCCATGTGCTGCGGCAGCTTGTCCTCACCGTTGAGGTGCTGCAGCTCGTAGTCGGAGCTGAGCAGGCTGAGGACGAGGAACTGGGGCTGCCCGGAGACGCCCTCGTCGATGATGTCGGTGACCTGCCCATCGATCCGGAAGACGTAGTGCTCGGGCGTCCACTCGACGGAGAAGACGTGGTACTTCGAGGACCAGTCGTCGCCGAACTGCTCGGGGTCCGGCAGCCAGCTGCCCGCCGTCTTGCCCTTCGCCGTCGGGTGCCAGTAGACGAAGCTGGTCAGGCCGCCGTCGGGGTGGTCGTCCCCGAAGTACTCGATGACGTCGATCTCCGCGCCCGTGTCCTTCGCGGGCCCGACCGGCACCGCGCCGAAGCCCTGGATCCAGAACGAACCGTGCTGGCCGCGCTCGGGCTGGAACTTGATCCGCGCGGCGGCGTGTCCGTACTGGAAGATGTAGGCGCTGCCGAGGTGACCGTTCAGGCGGTAGTCGAACTGCTTCTTGGAGCGGCAGGCGCCCTTGTCCGGGTCGTTGAGGACACTCAGGCGCAGCGCGCCGTCCACGACCTCGGCCGCGTCGTCCGAGGCGCGTGAGCACTGGCGGACGCCGGTGTAGCCCTGGTCGCGGGTGCCCCACACGGTGTCGTCGAGGGTGTCGAACTCGTCGGTGAAGGTCGCCGCCGGTGCGTCGTCGGTGGACAGGTGGATGCCGACCGGCTCGTCCCCGTCGGAGACGATCCGCAGGTCGCTGGCGTCGCCCACCGTGAGCGCCACGCGGCCCTCGTCGTCGGTCTCGGCGGTGTCCTCGGTGGACCAGTCGTCACCGTCGGCCACCTGCAGCTCGACCGTGCGACCGGCCGAGGCGCCCTCGATCGTCGCGTCGACGACGTACTCGGCGTCCGTGGACTTCTCGGTGTCCTCGCCGACGGACGCGATCTGCGGCAGCACACTCGCGGTGATGCCCGCGCCGTCCTTGTAGTCGGACTCGGCAAGCTCGCTGCCCGATGCGCCGGAGCATGCGGCCAGCGCGGCGAGACAGACGATCGGGGCTGTGCGGCGGACGGTTCTGCTGATTCGAGACATGTCGAGCATCGTCACAAACTCCCGAGCCGGATGCCCAATCGGCAAAGCTGGTCAGCTCGTGCGCAGCCGCAGGCCGAACAGGTAGAGCTCGCAGCCCAGGCAGAGCCCGAAGACGGCGTTCAGGAGGGCTGCCACGACCGCGAAGCCGATCGCCACCTGCGCGACGAGGACGGCCCCGCCGGCGAAGGCGAGGAGCGCGACCGCGGTGAAGACGAGCCCGATGCCCTGGGCGAACCGCGGCGGACGAGCGTCCTCCAGGCCGGCCGGTGGCGACAGGCGCGGTCGGACGAACGTCTTGAAGACGTACGCCGTCGGAGTCTGCTGCACGCCGAGCGTGACGCCGCTCAGGAAGAAGAGCGCCTGCACCGCAACGAGGGTGACGGCCACCGGAGTGGGCACCAGGAGGGCCACCGCGAGCAGCACCAGGGTCACGGCCGCGGTGAACCGCGGGCCACGAGGATCGATCACGACGCGACTCCGGTCGGTAGGGCCGCCAGCACCTGGGCGCGGTGGGGTGCACCGGCGGCGCGGGCGACCTCATGTCCGCGCGAGTCGAGCACGAGTGTGGTGGGGGTACGCCGCACGTCCAGCGCCCGCACGAGGTCGAGGTGCTTCTCGGCGTCGATCTCGAGGTGGCGCACGCCGTCCTCACGCTCGGCGACGTCGGCCAGCACCACCCGCGTGGTGCGGCACGGGGCGCAGAACGCCGAGGAGAACTGGACCAGCGTCGCCCGCCCGCCGAGGAATTCCCGGGGCAGTGCGGCGCTCACGTGTGCCCAGGTCTCGGAGACGGCGTCCGGCTCGAACTGACCGTCCGTGGCGCGCCGGAACAGGCCGAAGCCGACAGCAACGACGAGGGCCACACCCAGGATCACGATTCCGGTCACAACTGCCTCCAACAGCGCGAGCGGCCCCCGATGTTCCGGGAGCCGCTCGCGAGATACGTCACGTCGATCAGATCGCTACTGCGACCTCGGCCACCGAGCCGATGGCCGCGGTGACCGCGGTGTCGACGGGGTCGGCCTTGGGCGCCAGCGTGCGCAGGGTCCAGTCGCCGTCGCCGGCGAAGAACCGGAAGTGTCCGGTCGCCGAGGTCGGGACCTCAGCCGTGAACTCCCCCGTCTTGTCGAGCAGACGGACGTAGGCGTTGGGCACCGGCTCGCCCTCGCGGGTGACCTGGCCCTGGATCACGGCCTCGATCTTGGTGTTGACGCCGTCGAGCGAGAGACCGCCCTCAGTTGCTCCGCACATGTCAGTTCCCCTCAGCGGTGCCGGGCTCGTCACCGATCGCGATCGGGACGCCGACGAGGGAGCCGTACTCGGTCCAGGAGCCGTCGTAGTTCTTGACGTTCTTGCGACCCAGCAGCTCGCTCAGCACGAACCAGGTGAGCGACGAACGCTCACCGATGCGGCACAGCGCGATGGTGTCCTTGTCCTGGTCGAAGCCGACCTCGTCGTAGAGCTTGTTCAGGTCCTCTTCCGACTTGAAGGTGCCGTCGTCGTTGGCGTTCTTGCTCCACGGCACGTTGACCGAGGTGGGGACGTGGCCCGCACGCTGCGACTGCTCCTGCGGGAGGTGGGCCGGCGCGAGGAGGCGACCCGCGTACTCGTCGGGGCTGCGCACGTCGACCAGGTTCTGTACGCCGATGGCGGCAATGGTCTCGTCACGGAAGGCGCGGATCGAGTGGTCCTGCTCCTGGGCGACGTAGGTCGTCGTGGCCCGGGTCGGCAGCACGTCGGTCAGCTCTCGGGAGTCGAGCTCCCACTTCTTGCGGCCACCGTCGAGGAGCTTGACGTCGTTGTGGCCGTACAGCTTGAAGTACCAGTAGGCGTAGGCGGCGAACCAGTTGTTGTTGCCGCCGTAGAGCACGACGGTGTCGTCGTTACTGACGCCGCGCTCGGACAGCAGCGCCTCGAACTGCGCCTTGTTGACGAAGTCGCGACGGACCTGGTCCTGGAGGTCGGTGGTCCAGTCGAGCTTGATGGCTCCCTGGATGTGGCCCTTGTCGTAGGCGGTCGTGTCTTCGTCGACCTCGATCAGGACGATGCCGGCGGCGTCGAGGTTGTCCTCGACCCACTGGGCGGTGACGAGCGAGTCTTCGCGGCTCATGGGATGTGCTCCTTGATTGATCGGACAGCTGTGGGGTGGATGGCTTGGCTCGGTGGCAGCGCGGGGGCAGACCGTCGAAGCGGCATGCAGAAACGGGCCCACTCTCGCAGAATAGTCCACAAGAACAGTGGACTTAGCAGAGGTTGAAGTGTGGACCCGTCAGGACATTCGACACAGCGCCGAGCGCGTGCGGCAGTGATCCACTGCGCGGCGCTTGGTCAGCATGGTCATGAACATGCTGACGACTCTAGGGCGGGCATCGCACGCAGCGCTTGCTCGTCTCGCATGCTGGATGGGCGTTCCATTTACTGAGATGGCTTAACCCACGACGGACGTCAGCACAGCTTCGAACGCGTCGGCGCATCCCTCCAGCGCGAACTCCTTCTCGGCCAGCTGTCGCGACTCCACGCCCAGCTGGGACTGTCGAGCAGGATCCCGGAGAAGCTGGTCGGCCCACTGCCCCGCCGCCGGTAGGGAGGCACGGACCGGGGGCGCGATGAAGCCACCCGCTCGCTCCACCAGCGACGCGGCGAGGTTCTCCGGTGGCATCAGGCCCAGCACCGGCCGGCCGGCCGCGAGGTAGGAGAGTGTCTTGGAAGGCACCGAGAACTCGCCGGCGTCCTGCTCCAGGAGCACGACGAGCACGTCTCCGGAGGCAAGGACGTCCGGCAGGTCGGCGTACGACTGGAAGGGCAAGAGCGTCAGCGGCACGTCCAGCCGGGCAGCCGCGGCGACCACGACGGGCTCGGCAGGACCCTCGTTGACCACGACGAGCCGGACCGGGGTGCCGAGCGCCCGCACGGAGGCCGCGAGCGAGACCAGCAGCTCGGGATCGTGCTTGAGCCCGAGCGTGCCGGCGTAGAGCAGGGTCGGTTCGTCGACCAGGTCGTGGGCACGGGCCCAGTCGTTGTCCCGCGGCCGCGGGGAGATCTCGTCGAGCGGTGCCCAGTTGGGGATGACCGAGACCTTGTCGGCCGTGCCCCACTGCACGTGCACGCCCCGGAAGGCCTCCGTGATCACCACGATCGACGCGGCCCGTCGCGAGGCCCAGCGCTCGCCCCACTCCAGCACCCGGGCGAGCACCACGAAGATCGGTGACAGCTTGGTCCCGGCCAGCCGGGCCACGGCGACGGCTTGCACGTCCTGGTGCCACAACACCCAGGGCGTACGCCGCAGCCACAACATCGCCGCCAGCATCACCATCATCGGGATCGGCGTGTTCGCCACCAGCACGACGTCGGGGCGGGCGCGGCGGACGAACCCGAGGAGGTCGAGGCCGAGCCGCACCTCCTGCAGCGAACGCTTGGCGTAGCTGGTCTTGGCGATGGTGCGCCCGGTGGACACGGGCGAGAAGCGAACCGTCTCCCCCGGTCCGGCCTCGAGACGTCCGTGGCCGCTGACGTAGGCGTCGCACCAGGCATGGGTCACGTCGTGCCCGCGACGCGAGAGCTCACGACTCAGCTGGGCCTGGAAGGGGTGACCGCTGAAGTCAAAGACGAGGAGCCGCACCGACCTCAGCCCAGCGATCGCTTCACCTGGTCGTGGACCCAGGCGTAGGTGATCTCGAGCCCGTCGGCCAGCAGGGTCGACGGCGACCAGCCGTGCATCTGCTCGACCAGGGCGTTGTCGCTGTTGCGCCCCCGCACACCGAGCGGGGCATCGAGCTGGTAGCGGCGATCGCAGGTGATGCCGGCGATCTCCTCGACGATGTCGACGAGCTGGTTGACGGTGACGAGCTGGGAGCTGCCGACGTTGACGGGCTCGCCCGACGAGCCGTTCATCACCAGCTCGGTGCCGAGCAGGCAGTCCTCGATCCAGGTGAAGCTGCGGGTCTGCTGGCCGTCGCCCCAGATCTCGATCTCGTGCTCGCCACTGATCGCGGCCTCGGCGATCTTGCGACAGATGGCCGCCGGCGCCTTCTCACGCCCGCCCTGCCACGTGCCCATCGGGCCGTAGATGTTGTGGTAGCGCGCCACCCTCGTGACGAGACCGAAGTCCTCCTCGAAGTGGCGACACATCCGCTCGGTGAAGAGCTTCTCCCAGCCGTAGCCGTCCTCAGGCATGGCTGGATAGGCGTCCGACTCCTTCAGCGCGGTGACGCAGGTGTCCTCCTGCAGACCGGCCGGGTAGACGCAGGCCGACGAGGAGTAGAAGTAGCGCTCGACCCCCTGGGCCCGCGCGGCCTGCAGCATGTGGGTGCTGGTCAGCACCGACAGCATGCACGCGGCCTTGTTGTTCTCGATGAAGCCCATGCCGCCCATGTCGGCGGCCAGCATGTAGACCTCGCCGACACCGCGCGAGGCGCTCATCGCGCCGTCGAGCAGGGAGAGGTCCGCGACCACGTTCTCGGCGTCGGGGTGGACCTGGTGCCACTCGTCCAGGGGCTTCATGTCCACACTGCGAACCGTGCGACCCTGCGCCACGAGCCGCGACACCAGGTGCCCTCCGATGAAGCCGCCACCGCCGGCAACCAGCACGTCCACGTTCACCTGATGTCCTTCGTCCGGTTTCCTACAGCACGTTAACGTCCGGGAAACGATTCGGTCACCCTGGCATTTCTGCGCACTCATGTGGCCGAGGCGCAACATGTGGGATCCTCGCCCCCATGCGTGAGCGGGTGCCGATGGCGAAGCTGCAGGAGGCCGACTACGGCGCCGGCCGCGACTACGCCTACGGCTCACCGCACCTGACACACCCGCAGCTCACGGC
>JBDSPC010000242.1:0-7609 GCA_039914485.1 Nocardioides sp. | reverse complement strand
GCACCTCGCGGATCTGGATCCGCACCCGGTCACGCAGGTGGGCCGGAGCCGACTCCGAGCACGAGCGGGCCACGATCTGCTTGACGGTGCGCTGCAGGTCGTACTTCTCCAGGCACGGGCCGCACTCGTCGAGGTGCACGCGCACCTCGGAGCAGTCGGCGTCGTCCAGCTCGGTGTCGAGGAAGAACACGATGCGGTCGAGGTAGTCCGAGCACTCGTCCTTGCCGTGGCTGTGGGTGCTCATCACTTGCCCTCCATCGCGCCGCTGGGCAACAGGTCGTTGGCGCGCACATGGTCGGAGAGCATGTCGCGCAGCTGGCGTCGGCCGCGGTGCAGCCGGGACATCACGGTGCCGATGGGGGTATTCATGATCTCGGCGATCTCCTTGTACGGGAATCCTTCGACGTCGGCGAGGTAGACCGCGAGACGGAACTCCTCGGGCAGTCGTTGGAGCGCATCCTTGACCTCCGAATCGGGCAGATGCTCGAGCGCCTCCATCTCGGCGGACTTCAGACCGGTGGAGCTGTGCGACTCCGCGCGGGCGAGCTGCCAGTCCTCGACATCCTCGGCCATCGACTGCTGCGGCTGGCGCTGCCTCTTGCGATAGGTGTTGATGTAGGTGTTGGTGAGGATGCGGTAGAGCCACGCCTTGAGGTTGGTGCCCGGCTTGAACTGGTGGAACGCGGAGTAGGCCTTCGCAAAGGTCTCCTGCACCAGGTCCTCGGCGTCGGCCGGGTTGCGGGTCATGCGCATGGCGGCGCCGTACAGCTGGTCCAGGAACGGCAACGCGTCGCGCTCGAACCGCGCCGAGCGCTCGTCGGCGGTCTCGGTCTCGAGGAGGTCGTCGGCCGGTGCTTCGGAAAGTGAGTCAGTCATCGTCTTCCACACTACCGCCGCCTGGGCGTCGTCCACTTCGAGAGGACGGGGTCGGGTTGCCAGCATGTCGGTCTCAACGCGACCACCACGAGGTTGATTCCCGGACGATGAGCGGGGTTCAGCGCGAGCCGGCGATGTCGCGGATCAGCCACTCCAGCGTCGACTCGACGACGATGCCGAGCGACTCGGCCTGCGACAGCGCCGCGCGCTTCGGCACCTTGAGCCCGTGGTCGGCCTCGGGGATCACCGTCATGTCGAGACCCTTGACGTCGGTGGGGAACTCCTCCGGTCGCCCCATCGGGTCGCGCTCGCCCTGCACGACCAGGATCGGCAGGCCGGCACCGCGCAGCTCCTCGACGCGACTCTTGTCCGGCCGGCCGGGCGGGTGCAGGGGGAACGACAGGGCGAGCACGCCGCGAGCGCCGAGCTGCTTCGCACAGCGCGCGCCGGAGCGGGCGCCCGCGGACCGGCCGCCGACCACGAGCGGGGACTGCGTGCGCAACGAGTTGGCCGCCGCGACCAGGCCGGCGTCGAGGGTGGGCGGCGGGGTCGCGATCTTGCGCCCGGCGACGTGCCACGGCTGCTCGAAGAGCAGCACGCTGATCCCGTGCGCCGGGAGCGCACCGGCCAGCGCCATCAGGTCGGGGGCGTCGACACCGCGCCCGGCGCCATGGCTCAGCAACAGCGTCGCGATGGGACTGACCGCCCGCCGGACGTGCAGTCGCCCGTCGCCGTACGGCGTGGAGATGGTGCGGATCACGGCCTTGATCATGAGAGCGCGTCCTCCAGAGGCAGTGGCTCGACGAGCTCGGGGCCGTTGTTGCGCACGTTGCTGACCAGCGGCGAGACGGGGTAGGCCTCGAGGCTGCCCGGTGCGGCCGGGACCAGCAGCGACAGCTCGCCGCCGACGCGCGGGTCGAGCCAGTCGCCCCAGCGGTCGCGCTCGACCATCAGCGGCATCCGGTCGTGGATGTGGCCGAGCGAGTCCTCGGCCTGCGTGGTCAGCACGGTGCAGGTCCAGCGGAAGCGGTGCGGGTCGTCGTCGGGGAGGCTCTGGTCGCGCCAGATCTCGTAGAGGCCGGCCATCGCGAGCACGCCGCCATCGGCCGGGCGGATGAAGTAGGGCTGCTTGACGGGCTTGCCCAACGCGCGAGTCTGCGACGTCGGGTACCACTCGAAGTAGCCGTCGGCGGGCAGCAGGCAGCGGCGTACGGCGAAGGCCTTCTTGAACGCAGGCTTCTCCGCGACCGTCTCCATCCGGGCGTTGATCATCCGGTTGCCGATGCTCGGGTCCTTGGCCCAGGACGGGACCAGGCCCCAGGTGAAGACGCGCAGCTGGCGCTCGGGCGGCTCCGGGCTGTCCTTGCTCGGTGGCCGCTCGACGACGGCGTAGACCTCCTTGGTCGGCGCGACGTTGTAGTCGGCGGCCAGGGGCGCGGGCGTGCGGTCGACGACGACCTCGAACTCTTCGATCAGGTCGTCTGGCTGTCGGGATGAGGCATAGCGGCCGCACATGCAGCACAGCCTAGTGAGATCAGCGGGCGAGCTCGTCGAGCAGCAGCTCGGCCGTCCGCTCGTTGCCGGGCAGGCCCTCGATCCACAGGCGAGGCACCGGCACCCCGGGGCCCGAGTCGTTCACCAGCCTGTGCAGCAGCCTGACCCGGTCCCCCAGCCTCTCGTCGCGCTCGACGATCGCCAGGATCCGGCGCGTGCCCGCCCGCCCGACGGTCTCGCCGTGCACGAAGACGGTCCGCACTGCCTGGGCTGCCCGCACGAGCCGCATCGTGTGGACCAGGCGCTCGGAGCGGTCGCAGTCGTCCGCTGCGTGCAAGGTCGGCGGGGGCAGCTCGATCACGACGACGGCCCACGTGTCGTGCACCGCGTCGCTCTGCAGGTAGAGCTCGGTGATGCGGCCCCGGACGTGCACGAGGTTGGCCAGGCCCGTCATCGGGTCCTCGCACGAGAGGTGGTGCAGGTAGTTCAGCGTGGAGTCGGTCCAGGCGACGACGAGCGCCGACAGCGCGGCGTACGACGGATCGGTGCCACGCACCTGGAGCCACGTGGCGCGCAGGTCGGCGAGCGCCTCCTCCACGGAGATGCCGTCGATGGCGAGCTCACGCCCGGCGACCGCGCAGGCCTCGTCCGGGTCCAGTCCCGAGCTCAGAGCCTCGCCGACCGCCTCGAAGCCGTTCGGAACCGAGGAGTGGGCGGTCGAGCCTCGCCCCAGCAACGCGAATCTGGCCACATCTGCTCCTCGGATTGAGTGCTCGGTCGGCGTGGAACGAGCCTTTACCTGGGCCATGACGCCACGGAATGGCAAAATCTTGTGAGCCAAGTCACCCGAATCCCCAATGTGTGGGGCGGTGCGGTCCTAGAGTGACCTCACTGACGTTTCCCACTACCGACGAACGTCGAGATGCCATGAGCACACAAGCGATCGAAGACACTCGGTCTGACGCCGAGCTGATCTCCGCTGTGCGCGAAGGCGACCTGGATGCGTACGGCGACCTGTTCGACCGGCACTTCCTGGCGGCGCAGCGGCTGGCTCGCCAGCTGGTCTCGCCGGGCGATGCCGACGACCTCGTCTCCGAGGCGTTCATGAAGGTGCTGGGCGTGCTCCAGCGCGGCGGTGGTCCAGACATCGCCTTCCGGGCCTACCTGCTGACGGCCGTGCGGCGCCTGCGGGTCGACAAGATCCGATCGGGCTCCAAGCTGCACACCAGCGACGACATGGAGATGTTCGATCCGGGCGTCCCGTTCCGCGACACCACGATCGAGGGGTTCGAGAGCGGCGCGGCGGCCAGAGCGTTCGCCTCCCTGCCCGAGCGCTGGCAGCTGGTGCTGTGGCACACCGAGGTCGAGGAGCAGAAGCCCGCCGAGATAGCGGTGCTGCTCGGAATGTCGGCCAACTCCGTCTCCGCCCTGGCCTACCGCGCGCGTGAGGGCCTGCGACAGGCGTTCCTGAACGAGCACGTGGCGGACATCGAGGGTGAGACCTGCCGCTGGACGCACGACCACATCGGCCCCTACATCCGCAACGGCCTCTCCAAGCGCGACGTCGCCAAGGTCGACCAGCACCTCGAGGAGTGCCGCGCCTGCGCCGCGATCTATCTCGAGCTCGTCGACGTCAACTCCAACCTCTGCGCGATCATCGCGCCCCTGATCCTCGGCGGCGCGGCCGCGGCCTACCTCGCCAGCACCTCGGCCGCCTCGGCAGTGGGCGTGGGTGCCCTGATCCTCGGGTTCTTCGACCGGGCCAAGGACTTCGTGGTCGCCAACGCCGGTGTCTCGGCCGCCGGCGGCGTCGCCGCGGCGACCGCTGTTGCCGGGCTGACGTTCGTGGCGATCGCCGACGAACCGGTCAAGCCCCCGAGAGACGCGGCCGCCGCGATAGCGACCACCAGCGATGCCGCGCCGACCACCACGTCCCCGTCCGCCACGACGAAGGGGGTGCAGGCCCGACGCACGCCCCGTTCCACGACCGACGCCGACCTCACCAGCGCGCCGGCGGACCCGACGACGACTCCGACCTCCGACACCCCCACGCCGAGCGACTCGCCGACCGCGACCGCCTCACCGACGCCGACTCCGACGAGCGAGCCGACGCCGACCGGCGAGCCCACGCGGGAGCCGTCGACATCACCGACACCGACACCGACACCCACCCCCACGAGCACCTCCACGCCGAAGGCGTCCGAGACCCCGACCCCCACGAAGACGCCCACCCCGACCCCGACCCCCACGAAGACGCCCACCCCGACTCCCACGCCGACACCGCCCCCACCTGCACCGGCCCCGGACCTCGCGATCGCCGTCGTCACGACCGACACCCAAGGGCGCATCGAGGACCTCTCGGTGACTGCCAACGGCATCCCGGACGGCCAGACCGCCACGGTCACGATCACGGCCACCAACGTGACCGTCCTGACGTCGAGCGACGGACGCTGCCAGCAGCAGGGCGCCGGACTCGTGTGCACGGTCTCGAGCGCGGCACCCATCGCCGTACACACCGAGCGGCTGCCCAACGGCAAGGGCAATGTGACCGTCTCTGTGTCCGGCAGCGGCGACGACCCCAACCCGGCGAACAACTCCGTCACGCTGGTGCTCGACTCCAAGTGACACGCAAGGGTGGACTCATCCTCCCCCGCGTCGTGTAGGAAGGAGTCATGACCGTCACCAGACTGATCGCCCGACCGATGCTGGCCTCGATGTTCGTCGTGGGCGGCATCAACGCCCTCAAGAACGCCGGCGCGCTGGCCGAGAAGGCCCAGCCGGTCGCCGACCGGTTCGTGCCGCTGGTGCAGCGGGTCGCGCCCCAGGCCCCGATCCCGACCAATGCCACGACGCTGGTCCGACTCAACGCGGGCGTTCAGATCGTGGCCGCCACCGCCCTCGCGACCGGCAATGCCCCGCGTCTCGCGTCGACCGTGCTCGCGGCCACCCTGGTCCCGACGACGCTGGCCGGCCACCGCTTCTGGGAGGAGTCCGACCCGGCGCTCAAGGGCAACCAGAAGGTGCACTTCTTCAAGAACGTCTCGATGTTCGGCGGCCTGCTGCTGGCCGGAGTCGACACCGACGGCAAGCCCGGGGTGGCCTGGCGCGCTCGCCGGGCGGCGACCGACGTCCGCCGCGAGGCCCGTCAGCTCGCGAAGAACGCCCGGCAGGAAGCCAGGCTGGCCAAGGCCCAGCTCACCTGATCCGGCACCGATAGGGTGCTCCGGTGACTCATCTCGCGGACCCGTGGCCGGCTCCTCGCCCGGCGGCACCCGTCGAGCGGGTGGTCTCGCTGCCCGGCAGCAAGTCCCTGACCAACCGGGCGCTCGTGCTCGCGGCACTGGCCGACGGCCCGAGTGTCGTACGGCGCCCGCTGCGGTCGCGCGACACCCTGCTGATGGTCGCCGGGCTGGCCGCGATGGGTGTCGGCGTCACCGACGCGGGTGAGGACTGGCAGATCAGCCCCGGTCTGCTGACCGGGGATGCCGCGATCGACTGCGGCCTCGCCGGCACCGTGATGCGTTTCGTGCCTCCTGTGGCCGGCCTGTCGAGCGGCACCATCGCCTTCGACGGCGATCCGCACATGCGCCAGCGCCCCGTCGGCGAGGTGCTCACCGCGCTGGCGGGGCTGGGCGTGGACATCGACGACGGCGGCCGCGGCTCCCTGCCGTTCACGGTCCGCGGCACCGGCTCGGTGCGCGGCGGCACCGTGGTGATCGACGCCAGCGCGTCGTCGCAGTTCATCTCGGCGCTGCTGCTGGCGGGCGCGCGCTACGACACCGGCGTCGACATCCGGCACGACGGCAAGCCGGTGCCCTCGCTCCCCCACATCGAGATGACGATCGCCATGCTGCGGGCGCGCGGCGTCGAAGTCGACGACGCCGACGCCAACCGCTGGGCCGTCGCGCCGGGCCCGATCGCGGCCCTCGACGAGTCGATCGAGCCCGACCTCTCCAACGCCGCTCCCTTCGTGGCCCTCGCCGCGACGACGGGCGGAAGCATCACCATCAGGGACTGGCCCGCTGCCACGACGCAACCGGGCGACGAGCTGCGTTCTGTGTTGACCCAGATGGGCTGCTCGGTGTCCCTGGGCGACGACGGGCTGACCGTCCGCGGGTCCGGCGCGATCCACGGCGTCGACCTCGACCTCCACGACATCGGCGAGCTCACCCCCGCGATCGCCGCGCTCTGCGCGCTCGCCGATTCCCCCTCGCACCTGCGCGGTGTCGGCCACATCCGCCACCACGAGACCGACCGGCTCGCCGCCCTCGCGGCCGAACTCGGCAACCTCGGTGCCGACGTCACCGAGCACGCCGACGGCCTCTCGATCCGGCCCGCCCCCCTGCACGGCGGCACCTTCCGGACCTACGCCGACCACCGGATGGCGCACGCCGGCGTGATCATCGGCTCGGCGGTCGACGGCGTGCTCGTGGAGAACATCGCCACGACGTCCAAGACCTTCCCCGATTTCCCCGGTGCCTGGCTCGACCTGCTCGGGCTCGATCGGGTGGCCCCGTGAGCAACCGCTACACCGATCACGACCAGGAGCACTACGAGCGGCCCCGCCGCCGTACCCGTCCCCGTACCAAGGACCGCCCGACCTACGACGACGCCGTGGAGGGCGTGGTCGTCACGGTCGACCGTGGCCGCCTCACGCTGCTGATCGCGGGCAGGACCGTGATGGCGATGAAGTCTCGTCCACTCGGCCGCAAGGGCGTTGTCACCGGCGACCGGGTGCGCGTGGTCGGCGACGTCTCCGGGGTTGACGGCTCGCTGGCCCGGATCGTCGAGGTCGTCCCGCGCACGACGACGCTGCGCCGTACGGCCGATGACGACGACCCGGTCGAGCGGGTCATCGTCTCCAACGCCGACCAGCTCGTCGTCGTCACCGCGCTCGCCGACCCCGAGCCCCGACCGCGCTTGATCGACCGCGCGCTGGTCGCGGCCTTCGATGCCGGTATGGCGCCGCTCCTGTGTCTCACCAAGGCGGATCTCGCCGACCCCGAGGTGTTGTTGTCGACCTACCGCTCCCTCGGCGTGCCGTGGGTGGTCACCGAGCGCGGTGGCGACCTGGAGGTCGTGCGCGACCGGCTGCGCGGGCGCACCAGCGTCTTCGTGGGCCACTCGGGCGTCGGCAAGTCGACGCTCGTCAACGCGCTGATCCCGACCGCCAACCGTGATGTCGGCATCGTCAACGCCGTCACCGGTCGCGGCCGCCACACGTCGACGTCGGCCTACA
>JBDSPC010000138.1:0-5774 GCA_039914485.1 Nocardioides sp. | reverse complement strand
CACGACATGAACTACATCGCCATCACCGGCGCGCTGCACTCGGCGGGCCAGGACCGCTCGCGTCCGCACTTCCCGACCAACCTGATCGGAGACTTCGGCGGCGGTTCGACGTACCTCGTGATCGGGGTGCTGGCCGCCCTGCTCGAGGCGAAGCTCAGCGGCCAGGGGCAGGTCGTCGACGCCGCGATCGTCGACGGCACGGCCCACCTCAACGCGATGGCGACCACGATGCTCGCGCTCGGCGTCGCCAGCGACCAGCGCGTCAGCGGACTGCTCGACGGCGGCACGCCCTACTACGACATCTACGAGACCGCCGACGCCAAGCACATGAGCGTGGGGGCGCTGGAGCCGCAGTTCTATGCCGAGCTCGTACGCCGACTCGAGCTCGACCTCCCGGACCGCAACGACCCCAGGAACTTCCCTGAGCTGAAGCGCTTGCTCACGGAGAAGTTCAAGGAGAAGACGCAGGCCGAGTGGTCGGCCGTCTTCGACGGCACCGACGCGTGCGTGGCCGCGATCATCTCGCTGACCGAGGCCTACGAGCACCCGCACCTGGCGGCGCGCAAGACCTTCGTCGAGAGTGGCGGCATGACCCAGCCCGCTCCGGCTCCGCGCTTCAGCAGGACCGGGGCGACGATCGCGATGCCGCCCGGCGGCGCGGGTGCGCACACGCGCGAGGCGTTGGCCGCGTGGGGCGTGACGGGTGTCGAGGACCTGATCGAGAGCGGCGCGGCCGTACAGGCATGACGATGCGCCCCTTCCTCTTCATCGGCACCCGGGCCGAGGACGACGTCGCCCGGCAGGAGTACGACGCCGTCCTGGCCGGCACCGGCCTGCACCCCGACGAGCTGGTGCGCGTCCGGCTCGAGGCCGCACCTCTCGGCGAGGTCGACCTCGACGAGTGGTCGGGGATCATCCTCGGCGGCGGTCCGTTCAACGTCTCCGACGCGGAGGGCGACAAGTCACCCACCCAGCACCGCGTCGAGGCCGAGCTGGGCGATCTCGCTCGGCGCGTGGTCGCGGCCGACCGGCCGTTCCTCGGTGCTTGCTACGGGATCGGGGTGCTCGGCGTCCTGGACGGCGGCGTCGTGGACCGGGCGTACGGCGAACCCGTCGGCGCCCTGCCGATCCGGCTGACCGCCGAGGGGCGCGCCGACCCGCTGTTCGGCGCCCTGTCGGAGGAGTTCCTGGCCTACCTGGGCCACAAGGAGGCCGTGTCGCGGTTGCCCGCCGGGGCCGTGCTCCTCGCCTCGTCCGACACCTGCCCGGTGCACGCCTTCCGCCTGGGCAGCAACGTCTATGCCACGCAGTTCCACCCCGAGCTCGACGCGGTCGCGCTCTGCGACCGGGTCGACGCCTACAGCAGCCACGGCTACTACGCGCCGCACGAGCGGGAGTCCCTCAAGGCCGCGGCCCGCGAGGTCGTCGTCACCGAACCCGTCGACCTGCTGGCCCGCTTCGTCGAGCTGTACGCCCGCGCGTGACCGGCCTCAAGCGGTGAGGCGCTCGCCGGACGCCGTGTCGAAGACGTGCACCTCAGTCGGGTCGATCACGAGGGACACCTGCTCGCCCTTCTGCAGCTGACGCCGACCCTCGAGGCGGACCACGGCCTGGCTCGCGACGCCGGCCAGGGACGGGTCGTCGGGCGATGCGTAGAGGAACGCGTCAGCACCGAGCTCCTCGACCACGGTCACCGTGGCGGCGAACCCCTCCTCGCCGGCCGCGCCGAGGTGCCAGGCGTGCGGGCGGACACCGAGGGTCACGTCGCCCGTCGCCCGAGCGGCGACGACGCGGTCGAGCGGCACCGCGCAGTCACCGATCCGGGCCTGGCCGTCGGCGACCTTCGCGGGCAGCAGGTTCATGGCCGGCGAGCCGATGAAGCCGGCGACGAAGAGGTTGGCGGGGCGGTCGTAGAGCGCCAGCGGGGTGTCGACCTGCTGGAGCCGACCGTCCTTCATCACGGCCACCCGGTCGCCCATCGTCATCGCCTCGACCTGGTCGTGGGTGACATAGACGGTGGTGATGTCGAGCCGTTGCTGGAGGGCGGCGATCTGGGTGCGCGTGGAGACGCGCAGCTTGGCGTCGAGGTTGGACAGCGGCTCGTCCATCAAGAAGACCGCGGGCTGGCGCACGATCGCACGGCCCATGGCGACCCGCTGCCGCTGGCCGCCCGAGAGGGCCTTCGGCTTGCGGTGGAGGTAGTCCTCGAGGTCGAGCAGTCGGGCCGCGTCGAGCACCCGGCGCTCGCGCTCCTCCTTGTCGACCCTGGCCACCTTGAGCGCGAAGCCCATGTTGTCGGCGACAGTCATGTGGGGATAGAGCGCGTAGTTCTGGAACACCATCGCGATGTCGCGATCCTTGGGCACGTCGTGGGTGACGTCGCGGTCGCCGATCATGATCGATCCTGCGGTGCACTCCTCGAGACCGGCCAGCATCCGCAGGGATGTGGACTTGCCGCAGCCCGAGGGGCCGACGAGCACCATGAACTCGCCGTCCGCGATCTCGAGGTCGAGCGTGTCGACGGCCGGGCGCTCGCTTCCTGGATAGCGCCGTCCGGCTCCAACGAATCGCACCGATGCCATCGAGAGGTCCCTCCATCGCGGTCCCGCCGCGGGTGCGACGGGTGGTCGCCAGACACGGTACGGCGACCCGGCGGTCGCGTCTAGTGGAAGCGCTCTCATAACCTTGCAACGGCCTTTCCCGTGCCTATTGACACGATGTGTGACCGATGTCATCGTGAGGCTTCGATGTTCATGGAAGCGCTTCCACGCCGACAATGAGCATCCACCATCCAGCCGGGCACCGCGTCCGGCGTCTCGCAGGACGGCAGGAGATCAGTGGTGCACACACGGAACACTCGGCGGGCCCGGCTCGTCACGGGCGCCTTGACGGCGCTCACTCTCACGATGACGGCGGCCGCCTGCGGCGGCGACTCCGACGACCCGGAGACGGGTGGCGAGGCCACCACGATCAGCGTCGCCACGTTCAACGAGTTCGGCTATGAGGGGCTGATCGATGAGTGGAACTCCACTCACGACGACGTGAAGATCGAGCAGGTCAAGGTCGGCACGTGGGACGACGCCAAGGCCAACCTCTACACCAAGCTCGCCGCGGGCTCCGGGCTCTCCGACATCGAGGCGATCGAGGGTGACGCCATCGCGGCGGTGCTCGCGGAGAGCGACGCGTTCAGCGACCTCACCGATCCGGCCGTCGAGGGGCGCTGGCTCGACTTCGTCGTCGAGCGCGGGACGAGCTCGGACGGTCAGCTGATCGGCTACGGCACGGACGTCGGCCCCGAAGGCATCTGCTACCGGTCCGACCTCTTCAAGAAGGCCGGCCTGCCGACCGATCGTGACGAGGTTGCTGCCCTCCTGGGCACCTGGGACGACTACTTCGCCCTCGGCGAGGAGTTCGTGGACGCCGAGCCTGACGTCGCGTGGTACGACTCCTCCGGGGGTCTCGCGCAGGCGATGCTCAACCAGGTGGAGAACCCCTTCGAGTCCGACGACGACGTCATCGAGACCGACAACGCGGAGCTCAAGGCCGTGTGGGACGCGGTGACGGGCAACGCCGAGAAGCTGTCGACGCGCACCGGACAGTGGAGCGACGACTGGACCGCCTCCTTCCAGAACGACGGCTTCGCGACCATGGCCTGCCCCGGTTGGATGCTGGGTGTGATCGAGGGCAACGCCGAGGGCATCGAGGGCTGGGACATCGCTGATGCGTTCCCCGGCGGCGGTGGCAACTGGGGTGGCTCCTACCTGACCGTCCCTGCGCAGGGTGACAACGTCGAGGAGGCCAAGGAGGTCGCCGAGTGGCTGACCGCGCCCGAGCAGCAGACCAAGGCGTTCGCGGCCAAGGGCACCTTCCCGAGCCAGGTCGAGGCGCTCTCGTCACCGGACGTCACCGACGCCGTCAATGCGTTCTTCAACGACGCCCCCGTCGGCCAGATCCTGGCCAACCGGGCCGAGGCGGTCACGGTGCAGCCCCACAAGGGCCCGAAGTACTCCGACATCCTCCAGGCGTTCCAGGCGGCGACCCTCCGGGTCGACGACGGGTCACAGGACGCCGACGAGTCGTGGGAGCAGTTCCAGGCCGACGTCGAGGCGCTGGGCTGACACTTGAGTCAGACCAAGCCCGACGACGCAGACACCCGGAGCGGGAGGGACGTCTCCTCCCTCCCGCTCCGGGGTCCACGCTCCCGCGAGAACGGCGTCACGCGGCACCTCACGTGGAGGCAGCGTCTCTCACGATGGGACGCGCGGTGGGCGCCGTACCTCTTCGTCTCGCCGTTCTTCCTCGTGTTCGCGGTGGTGGGACTGTTCCCCCTCGTCTACACGGCCTACGTCTCGCTGCACGACTGGGGACTGCTGAGCGGGAAGGGCGAGTTCGTCGGCCTGGACAACTACCGCGAGGTGCTGGCCAACCCCTACTTCCTCAAGCAGACCGTCAACACGCTCAGCATCTTCGTGCTGTCCTCGGGACCACAGATCGTGATCGCCGTGGTCCTGGCCGCGATGCTCGACACGCAGCTGCGGGGCCGGACCTGGTGGCGGATGGGGATCCTCCTGCCGTTCGTCGTCTCGCCGGTCGCGGTGGCGATCATCTTCGGCAGCCTCTTCGGCGACAAGTACGGCGTCATCAACCAGGGTCTCGAGCTCATCGGCATCGACGGGATCGCCTGGCACACCGACCGGCTCGCCAGCCACGTCGCGATCGCCACGATGGTGAACTGGCGCTGGACCGGTTTCAACGCGCTGATCTTCCTGGCCGCCATGCAGGCCGTGCCGCGCGACCTCTACGAGTCGGCGTCGCTGGACGGCGCGGGCAAGGTGCGGCAGTTCCTGTCCGTCACGCTGCCGATGATCCGGCCCACCATGATCTTCGTCGTCATCACGTCGACGATCGGGGGCCTCCAGATCTTCGCCGAGCCTCGGCTCTTCGACCAGACCAACGCCCGCAACGGCGGGCCCGACCGACAGTTCGGCACCATCACGATGCTCGTCTACGACTTCGGCTGGCAGCTGCGCGACCTGGGTCGTGCCTCCGCGACCGCCTGGATGCTGTTCCTGATGATCCTGGTGCTGGCGCTGATCAACCTCGTGCTGATCCGCCGCCTCGGCAGCCTGGGAGGCGGTCGATGAGCCGCCGCCCCGGATTCCTCGTCTATGGCCTGCTGGCCGCTTTCCTCCTGGGGTCGGCGGCCCCCTTCTACTGGTCGTTCCTGCTGGGCTCCCACACGGCCGAGATCGCCGCCCAGGGGGTCCCGCCCCTGCTGCCCGGTGGCCACTTCCTCGAGAACGCCCGCAAGGCCATCGACACCATCCCGTTCTGGAAGGCCATCGGCAACAGCATCCTGGTCTCGTCGGTCGCCGCGACCTCGACGGTCGTGTTCGGCACGCTGGCCGGCTACGCCTTCGCCAAGCTGCGGTTCCGCGGTCGGTCCGCGCTGCTGGCCGCCGTCGTGGCGACCATGGCAGTGCCCACCCAGCTCGGCGTGGTGCCGCTGTTCATCCTGATGTCGAAGCTCGGCTGGACCGGCACCACGTGGTCGATCATCGTGCCCACCTTGGTGACCGCTTTCGGGGTCTTCTTCATGCGCCAGTACCTCATCGACGCGGTGCCCGACGAGCTGATCGAGGCCGCGCGGATGGACGGGTGCTCCCAGATCCGGGTCGTGTGGCACGTCGTGGCCCCCGCCGCCCGTCCGGCCGCCGCGATCCTGTGGCTCTTCACCTTCATGGCGACGTGGACCGACTTCTTCTGGCCCTTCA
>JBDSPC010000130.1:0-15819 GCA_039914485.1 Nocardioides sp. | reverse complement strand
GATCCCCGTGGTCCGGCGCGTGCTGCCGCAATGGCGACCGTCGGTCGTCGTCGAGGTGCCGTCGAGTGCCGCGGAGCTGGACGAAGTGCTGGACGTCGCGGCCGGCACCTATGCCGGCATCGCGGCTGTCACGGCTGCCGCCGACGGAGCGCGGAGACCCGGTGCGCCGGTTCGTGTGTTCGTGAACCCGGAGGTCACCGGACGATTGCGTGGCGCTGGTGCGCAGGTCGTGATCAGTCACGAGCTGGTGCACGTGGCCACCGACGCGACCTCGGCGGTCCTGGATCCGTGGCTGCTCGAGGGCTTCGCGGACTACGTGGCCCTGCGCGACGTCGAGCTGCCACTGAGCATCACGGCTGCGCGCGCCAGCGCGATCGTCCGCCACGGCGGCGTCCCCGGTCGGCTGCCCGGCGCCGCCGAGTTCGACACGACGGCCACCGACCTCGAGGCCACCTACGAGCTGGCGTGGCTGGCGTGCGTCGAGGTCGCCGACCAGGTGGGCGAGAGCGGCCTCGTGCGGGTCTACAACGAGGCGAGCGACGGTGCGACCACGGCCGAGGCGCTGGCGTCCGTCGGACTGACTCTCGACGACGTGGTCCGCGGCTGGCAGCGCCGGCTCAGGGCCCTCACGTGACCGCTCGCCGGTGCTCTCTGCTCGTGACCCTCCTCGCGGCGATCGGGTTCGCCGTCGTCGCGATCGTCTGGGTGCCGTGGCACCCCGTGCCGGGCGGCGCGCCCGGCGCCGTACCCCCCGAGTCGGTGTTCACCGCCGAGCAGATCCGGCTGGGCGAGGACTACGCCTCGTGGGCGCGGATCTGGAGCCTGCTCTCCCTGGCGATCAGCCTCGTGGTGACATCGGTGCTCGGCTTCAGCCGCGTGGGGGAGCGGCTGATGGCTCGGCTGCCCGGGCGGTGGTGGGCCAAGGTCGTGCTGGGCGTTCTCGTGATCAGCCTGATCGGGCGCATCGCGACGCTGCCGTGCAGCGTCATGCTGCAGCGGCACCGGCTCGCCAACGGGCTCAGCACCCAGTCCTGGCTGGGCTTTGCCCGTGATGTGGCGACCAACGAGGCGATCGCGGTCCTCACCACCTCGATCGGACTGCTGGTCCTGCTCGGGGTCGCCCGGCGTTGGACGCGTGTCTGGCCGGCGATCGCGGCGACCCTGGTCGCGGCCCTGGTCGTGCTGGGCTCGTTCGTCTATCCGCTGCTCGTCGAGCCGCTCTTCAACGACTTCACCCCGCTGGCCGACGAGCCGCTGCGATCCGAGATCCTCGCACTCGCGGACCAGGAGGGCGTGGCGATCGATGACGTACTGGTGGCGGACGCATCGCGGCGTACGACCACGCTCAACGCCTATGTCTCCGGCTTCGGGAACACGAGACGGGTGGTCGTCTACGACAACCTGATCGAGTCGCTGCCACGTGACCAGGCGCTGTCCGTGATCGCCCACGAGCTGGCGCACGCGCGTCACGGCGACGTCGTGACCGGTACGGCGCTGGGCGCACTCGGCGGCGCCACCGGAGTCGGCCTGCTGGGACTCATCGTGAGCACGGGTTCGCCACGGCGACGACGGTCGCTGGTGGATCCGCGGATCGTGCCGTTCGTCCTCGCGCTGAGCGTGTGGGGGACCCTGGCCGCGAGCCCGCTGGAGAATGGCATCAGTCGGCAGATCGAAACACGCGCCGACGTGGACGCACTGAAGACGACCGGAGATCCGGTCGCCTTCGTGGAGATGCAGAAGGTGCTGGCCCTGCGGTCGCTGGCCGACCCGACTCCGCCGGCAGTCATCCAGTGGTGGTGGGGGAGTCACCCGACGACGTTGGAACGGATCGCGGTGGCGCGCACCGCGCCCTAGGAATGCAAGAAGCCGGATCCCCGTGAGGGGACCCGGCTTTCGAGGCAGATGAATCAGATCTGGGTGGTGATCGAGGTGAACGCGTTGTTGACCTGGGTGCCCAGAAGGATCACGGTCACGATGATGACGGCGGCGATCAGGGCAACGAGCAGACCGTACTCGACGGCGGTGGCGCCATCTTCGTCGCTCTGGTCGAGGCCGACGAGGATGAAGTTGATGAACTTCTCGAGCATGTGAGTCTCCTAAATTCGTCGGGGGGTGACGTGCTTCGCTGATCAGAAGGTGATGTCGTACAGCGGAATGACTTTTGTCCCCAACGTCGTGACGGTGACGATGATGACGGCGGCGATCAATGCGACCAAGAGGGCGTATTCAACGGCACTGGCGCCGCGCTCCTCAGCCTCGTCGCGCAGGGGCTGCGGGTTCATTCCATGCCTCCGGCTCAGAAGAAAAAGGTGATGAATCTGCGAAGCCGGGGCCCTCCGAAGAGTGACCCCGGCTTCACGGAGAATCGATCAGATCTTGGTGGTGATCGAGGTGAACGCGTTGTTGACCTGGGTGCCGAGGAGGATCACGGTCACGATGATGACGGCGGCGATCAGGGCAACGAGCAGGCCGTACTCGACGGCGGTGGCGCCGTCTTCGTCGTTCTGGTCGCGGCCGACGAGGATGAAGGTGATGAACTTCTCGAGCATGTGATTCCCCTAGTGAGTGAAGTCAGTGGTTTTCGGGTCCGGGGGGACCCGGTGAAAGGAATTCTGCTCGAACTGGCCGAGTGGCGGATCGGGTGATCGGTCGGGACCAACTAGTCCCATATGACTACCGTGACACGGCCCACTGGACTGGACCGGGTGGCCCGGTCCGGCTCGATCAGAACTTTTGGGGCGCGAGGTGGTCCAGAAGGCCCATCCGCATGGCGGTGACCAGCGCCTGGGCGCGGTTCGCGGCACCGAGCTTCTGGTAGATGTGCGTGATGTGCGTCTTGGCCGTGGACTCACTGAGATACAGCCGGTTGGCGATCTCACCGGTGCCGAGTCCGTCGGCCAGGAGCGACAGGACCTCTTCCTCGCGAGCCGACAGCGTGGGCGTGGACGGAGTGCTGGCACGACGCATCATGGCGGCGGCGAGGCCGGTGCAGAGGAACGTGCGCGGAGCGACCGCCGCATGCTTGGCGGCGCTCACCACATCGGTGGCCTTGCTGTCCTTGCCCACGAAGGCCGAGGCCCCGGCCTCCATGGCACCGAAGATCTGGTCGTCGCCCGCGTGCATCGTGAGGACGACGAGGCCGACCGTGTTGCTTCCCGTGCGAACACCACGCACGACATCGAAACCGTGCCCGTCAGGCAGCTGCAGGTCGGTGACCACGACATCGGGCTGGAGCTCGGCATAGCGCGCGAGACCTTCGGCGACGGTGCCGGCCTGACCGACCACGGTGGTCTGTTCGTCGCGCTCGAAGGCGCGCGCAAGCCCCTGGCGGATCAGCTCGTGGTCGTCAACGAGCAGAACGGTGATGGTCACGAGACTCGGTCCTTTCGAGAGGCGCTGTGTCAGTTGAACACAGCAGGACGACGGTTCCACCGTCGCGGCGGGGGGAGATGGTGAGGATTGCGCCGATGCGTTCGGCGCGCTCGGTCATGGTCTGCAGCCCCCAGTGGCGTTCGCGAGGGACGGCGTTACCGACGCCGTCGTCCTCGATCCTGAGAGTGATCCCGGTGGCGTCGGTGGAGAGCGAGACCCACAGGTTCGTGGCCTGCGCGTGTTTGCGGACGTTGCCGATCGCCTCTTGGGCGACACGCAACAGCTCGGACTCGGTCCAACTCGGCAGTGGAGGGCCGGATTCGTCGAGCAGCAGGTGGACGCGGAGCTCGGTGCCGTGGCTGACCTCGCGCACGTATTCAGCGAGCGCTCCGGACAACCGGTGCTCGGCGACGTGATGGCGCAAATCGAAGATCGAGAAGCGAAGCTCGGTGACGACCCTGCTGATCTCGTCGCGCAACGAGGCGGCGAGCGCGCGGGTCTCTGGCTCGTTCGACAGGGTCTCGATCTCGTCGACGATGTAGCCAAGGGCGACGACTTCTTGCGCAACCCCGTCGTGCATCTCGCGGGCGAGCCGATTGCGCTCCTCGGCGGTCGCGATCAGACGGACGTCGTCGAAGAGGACCGCGGTGTCGAGGCGGATGACGAAGTCGTCCGCGATCTCCCGCGCCGCGGTGAGGTCCTCGTCATTCCACCCCGAGGACCTGATGAGCAGGACATTGCCGCGGAGCTTGTCGGCGCTCTGAAGTGGGAGATCGGCAACGTCGGGGAGGGTGCTGCTGGTCTGGGCGAGCTGGTCTCTCAACGCAAACAGGGCGGCCGCGTCGCCGTGGAAGGAGAGCAGACTGACCGAGTCGTCGGCGCCGTACACGAACACGGCGGAAGACTCGGCTCCGGTCGCCGAGCGCAGCGAGGTCTCCAGCTCGACGGCGAGCTGCGCGCTGTCCAGGCCGAGCCGTCCCCGTCGGGCGAGCTGGTGGAGCTGCGACATGAGCTGGTTGGCTGCGGCGTACGGCGCCTCACGGGCCTCGATGTCGCGAACCGAGCGCAGCTGCCAGCTGGCAAGTGCTCCCACACCGAAACCGGCGAGCAACCAGACCGCGGCGCGAGTGAGCCGTTCGCCGGTGTCCGGATCGGATGACGCCACGACGGAGATGACTGCCGCCATGGCGGCGACGAAGGTGGCGTTGGCCGTGGTGACGAGCCCGAATCGAACGCCGGCCACCACGGGTGGGACTGCCATGTAGGCCAGCAAACCCGTCTGCTCGGGAATGATCATGAGCAGGAGGGCGACGAGCAGCGCCTCACCGACCGGCAGCCAGCGCGTCCGGGCAGTGGGAGTTCCCCATTCCAGTGCACTGGCGGCGCTGGCGATGAGGGCGATGGTGGTCAGCGAGGGAGCGGCCTCGCTCAGGGACCCGGAGGTCGCGACGCTGCCAATGGCCAGTGCGAGGGTGAAGACCCGGATGGCGGTGGTGACCCGCCATTGCCTCAGCGAGGTGTTGCTGGTCTGCGAGGCAGCCGCGGTCACCGCGAGAACATCTCCACCATGCTGAGCGCAGCAGGCCCCATCACGATCAGGAACAGGCACGGCAGGATGAACAGGACCAGCGGGATCATGATGCGCACGGGGACCTGCTGTGCCTTCTCCTCCGCCCGCTGGCGGCGCTTGGTTCGCATCTCGGAGCTCTGCACGCGGAGTACTCGTCCGATCGGGATGCCGAGGCTCTCGGCCTGCACCATGGCCATGCAGAAGGACTTGAGATCCTGGATCGAGGATCGCTCGGACATCGCCCGCATCGCCTCGGACCTGCCCACACCGAGCTGCATCTCCTGCAGGAGCCGGGAGAATTCTTGGGACAACGGGCCCTTCGTGTTCAACGTGACACGGCTCAGGGCAGAGTCGAAGCCGAGACCTGCCTCCACCGAAACGGTGAGCAGGTCAATGGCGTCGGGCAGCGAGTTGCGCATCAGCTTCGCACGCTTCTGTCCGGCGTTGTTGAGCAGAATGTTCGGCAAGACGTAGCCGAAGGCCGCCAACAGTCCGGTGATGATGACGAGTCGCATGAACGGCAACCCGAGCGCAGCGAGGTAGAAGAAGCCGATGATCGAGAACGCGCCCATGCCGAGCACCTTGAGCCCGATGAGTCGGCTGACGCCCCACCCGGGCGGATTGCCGGCGACATCCAGTCGGTACTGCAGCTTGGTGGCAGTGTCCGCACGCACGAGTCGCCGGCCGAGGCTGATGAAGCGGTCGCCGAGCGGACCCAGGACCCGCTCGGCGAAGGGTCGGTCGAGCTCCTGCTGCTTCAGTGCCGCTGGTGCAGAGTCAAGAGCCTGGATGGCGCCGATGGACCGAGCGACGCCACGTCGCTCGGAATTGGTCACGCCGATGACGCTGAGCGCCAGGGTCATCGCCCCGAACGTGAGAGCGGCCCCAAGGAGCAGCAACATGGTTGCGGACATGACTCAGACCTCGACCTTCGCCAGTTTGGCCATGGTCCAGCCGCCGATGGTCAACAGCGTGGCAGCGAACCCGAGCAGGATCCAGCCGAACAGAGTGGTCCACAGCACTTCGATGTACTCCCGGTTGGCAACGAAGAGAAAGAACATCACGGCCGGTGGCAGGCCGGCAAGGATGTAGCCCGACAGTCGGCCCTCGGCGCTGAGCGCCTTCACCTGACGACGGAGGTACTCGCGCTCGCGCAGGGTGTCGGCGACGGTGTGCAGGATCTCGGCCAGGTTGCCACCGACCTCCCGCTGGATCCTGATCGCCATCACGACCCAGCCGAAGTCATCGCTCTCCATCCGCTCGCCCACGCTCTCGAGCGCATCGGAGATGTCCACGCCCAGTCGCTGTTCGACCAGAGCACGACGCAACTCGCCCGCCATCGGCTCGATCCCCTCGCGCACGACCGTGTCCACGGCTTGGGGGAGTGAGAGACCCGCCTGGAGGCCACCCGCCATCAGCCCGAGGGTCTCGGCCAGCTGACCGTTGAAGGCGTTGAGCCGACGACGGTGCTTCCACTTCAGGTAGAGCCACGGCACGACGATGCCGAGCAGGAGTCCCAAGATCGCCATCGGAGGGCCAAACAGGAAGAAGAAGATCGTCGCGACTCCCATGGCGATGCCTGCGTGCAGCAGCACCCACTCGGCGGCTGTCAGGGCAGAGCCGGCGCCGGCCAGGCGCTTCGAGATCCGGTCCTCGAGGTTGCTACTGACCAGCTTGTCGGTCATCGCCACGGCGGAGTCCTTGAAGGCGGCGGAGTCCGCCGAGCCACGGCCCTTGCCCTTCTTGGTCTTCCCACCATCCGCGTCGGCGCCCGCAAAGTAGGCATTGAGTCGCTTGTCGACACTCGACTTGCGACCGGTGCTGCCGGAGAGCATGGCCCACAAGAGGGTTGCCAGGCCCAAGAACAGTGCGGCGGCACCGCCCAGCATCACCGGCGTGCTGATGAGGGGCTTGCCGACGACGGTCGACTGCGGTGCGGTGCCTGCATCGTCGCTCGCACCGACATTGACGAACGCCGAGTCGGTGTACGTCGTGCCCGTGCCCTGGACAGTGATGGCGATGTCTGCCTCGCCGCTCACGCCGTCGGGCAGCTCGAACTTGACCAGCAGCTGCTGGGCAAGAGCGTCGGCCTGCTCGGTCAGCACCTGGCTCAGCGCAGCCGAATCGGCAGGGATCACGCGTCCGTTGGTGTCGGAGGCCAGCTTGGCCAGGGTGCCGGCCTGCTTGGCGTTGGCCAGCGAGACGACGTCAACAACTACTTCGGACTCGACGGCGGATGCGGCCACGGCGTCCAGGGTGGTGTCGCTGCCGGTGTCGGCGCCGTCGGACAGCAGGAGCAGGGATCGCGATCCCTCGGTGCCGGCCAGGGTGATGGCTTCGGCCAGGGCGTCGTAGACGCTGGTGCCCTGGGCGAGCTCGAGGCCCTTGAACTCGTCGAGAAGTGCGGTGCGATCGGTGGTCGGCTCGATCGTGGTGCCCACCTGTCCGGCGAAGGCGACCATGCCGACCTGGACGTCCGGTGGTGCCGTTGCGAGGAAGGCCGTGACCGCGTCGGTTGCCGCGGCGAACTTGGCGCCGCTCATGCTGTTGCTGGCATCGACGACCAGAATCGTCGAGCGCGCGACGTCGCCGGCGGTGACCGTGCTGGCGTCAGCATCGACCGCCGTCCCGTCGACCTGGACGGAAACATCCGAGCCGCCCACGCCGCCGCCGGGGACACCGTCGACCGAGACCACCATCGACACGACGCCGGTGACGGACTCAACGTGGTCGATGCTGACTTCGTCGGCTGCCTGGGCTGGTCCTGCCGACAGGACTGTGATCGCAACGATGGCCCCGAGTGCCCAGGCGGGTCGTCGCCGGCGGCGCAGCATCATCGAGCGGCTCCCGTGGCGAAGATGCCGGGGTCGACCTTCACACCGTGATCGGCGAGGTGCTCGAGGAAGCGCGGGCGCAGTCCCATGGACTTGAGGTGTCCCTTGAACTTGCCGTGCTCGTCCGTGCCGGCGTGGTAGTCGAAGAGGAACACGTCCTGGGTCGTGATGATGTCGCCCTCCATGCCCACGATCTCCGTGATCGCCGTGATCCGTCGGGTGCCGTCCTTGAGACGGGTCTGCTGGATGATCAGGTCGACAGCGCTCGCCACCTGCTCACGGATGGCCCGCACGGGCAGGTCCATGCCGGCCATCAGCACCATCGTCTCGAGACGGGAGAGTGCATCTCGGGGGGTGTTGGCGTGGAGAGTCGAGATGGAGCCGTCGTGGCCGGTGTTCATGGCCTGCAGCATGTCGAGTGCGGCGGCGTCGCGGATCTCACCGACGACGATGCGGTCGGGGCGCATACGTAGCGAGTTCTTGACCAGGTCGCGAATGGTCACGGCGCCCTTGCCCTCGATGTTGGCCGGTCGCGACTCGAGGCGAAGCACGTGGTCCTGGTGGAGCCGGAGTTCCGCGGCGTCCTCGATGGTGACGATGCGCTCGTCGTGCGGGATGAACGAGGAGAGCACGTTGAGGGTGGTGGTCTTGCCGGCACCGGTACCACCGGAGACGAGGATGTTCAGGCGACCCCGGACGCAACCCTCGAGCAGGTCGGCGGCCTCTCGCGACAGGGAGTCGAAGCTGATCAGGTCCTCGATGGTGTAAGGATCCTCGGAGAACTTTCGGATGGTCAGCTTGGAGCCGTCGAGTGCCAGTGGCGGGATGATGGCGTTGACGCGGCTGCCGTCAGGGAGTCGCGCGTCCACCATGGGGCTCGTCTCGTCGACGCGTCGCCCGATCTTGCTGACGATCTTGTCGATGGTGCGGCGCAGATGTGCCTCGTCGGCGAACTGGGCGTCCGTCTTGACCAGCCGGCCCTTGCGCTCGATGTAGATGCTGTCGAACGAGTTGACCATGACCTCGGACAGGTCGGAGTCGCGCAGAAGCGGTTCGAGCGGGCCATAGCCCAGGATGTCGTCGGCGATCTCCTGGGAGACACGGGCCCGGTCCACCGAGGACATCGGCTGGTCCGCGTCGGCAAGTGCCGTCTGCAGTGCGACGTGCACCTGCTGCTCGAGCTCCGACTGGGTCATGTGGGCGTCGTAGAGCTTGGGGCCGAGCGCTTCGACGAGCCTGGCATGCACGATCTTCTTCACGGCGGCGAACGGGTCACGGCCGGTCTTCTTGCTCGCAGCGGTCAAGGTGGCCAAGGTGTTGGCGGACGTCCCGGGAGCGGACGCGGGCTTCGGCTGTGGGGGTGCCTGACCCGTGGCTGGCGCGGTGAACTCCGGCGTCTGGGGTGCAGGCTCCGCAGCAGGGCTGGGTGCCTGGTCCTGCGTCGAACGGGAACGCTGGGCGGCGGCGATGCGATCGCTGAGACTCATGTCAGCCCCTCCTGAGGCGCAAGCGCGACCCGGCGGCCCGAGAGCCTGCCGAGTCGCCGTCGTCGGCCTTGACGAACGACATGGCCAAGGCGCTGATCGCCTTGCTGTTGGGATGTGACGGGTAGGCGCGGACCAAGGCTTCTCCGCGGTTGACGGCCGAGAGGACCTCACGGCTCGACACGAGCGAGATGTCGGCCTTCAGTCCCAGGGTCGACTCGAACTCGTCGGTGCTCAGGCCCACCTTGCCGTCGGCCCGGTTGAGCACGAACTTCCAGGTGTCGCGCGGGAAGTTGAGCAGATCGAGCGTCCCGGTGGCGAGCTTGAGTCCCTTGAGAGCCGGGATGTCCAGGGTGGCCACGAGGATGATGGTGTCCGTGCGGTCCAGCGCGGTCAACGCGTTGTCGTCGAAGACGCCGGACGTGTCGATGACGACGAAGTCGAACATCGCCTTCAGCATGTCGATCATCTTGCCGATGTCGACCGCAGTGGCGTGGTCGGGGGAGTCGAGCCGCACCGGCGCCGCGACGATCGCCAGCCGGTCGGAGTGGCGCGTCAGGATCGACGCAATGGCGCCCTCGTCGACGACGCCGTTGAAGGCGACGAGGTCGTTGATCGTCCGAGCCGGCGTCAGCTGCAGCATGATCGCCACGTCCCCGCTGTTCACGTCCAGGTCGATCAGGCACACGTTCTTGCCGCCCTGGCTGAGCGACATCGCCGTGTTGACCGCGATCAGGCTCTTGCCGACCCCACCCTTGGTGGAGAAGACCGTGAGCACCTGTCCCTGGGGGGCATCGGCGGCCGCCTGGGCGGCGGCGACGTCTGCCTTGGCCTGCGCCATGGCAGAGCTTGCAGCCGCCTGAGCATCGACCTCGATCGTCTTGGCGATCTCACTGGCGACCGAGCGCGCGCGATGCACGGCGGTGGTGATGCCGGCAAGATCGCTTGCTTCCACGACCTCACGCATGCCGTTGCGCAGGGCCGTCGTCAGGACGTCGTGGTCGACCGATCGGCGCAGCAGGATGACGCCGAGGTCCGGGCGGTGGATGCGCGCCCACTTTGCGAACGACATCGCCGAGTCCACGTCGACGGTGGGACCGATCACCACGGCAAACTCGTGCGGGCTTGCCGCGATGTGGGCGTCCAGCTCCTCGATCGTCTTGAAGGCGACCGACCCGTGCAGCATCGTCTGCACGATCGTCAGTTGCCCGATGTCGGGCTCGAGGATCGCTGTCACTGTGCGATCCGCAGCAATTCAGGCATGATCTCTGCCGCGTTCACGCCCGGCTGGTCGGTGATCTTCGTGTCCTTGGTGAGGAGCGCGAAGGACACGTCCGCGTTGCGAGCTGCGAAGATCAGCTTCTCGGCATCCTTCTGGTTGACCGCGACGGTGAGGATCGTGCTCGGCACCTGCTCGACGACCTCAGCCCCCTCGTCCGTCGTGATTGTCTTGGAAGTCATGCTCGTCGTGCCGACGCCGATCACTTCGACCTTGGGCAGCAGCAGGCGCGTGTAGGCGGGGAGAGTCTTCTCCTCCCCGCCCGGCTCGATGAGCACGGGATCCAGCGACATGAAGATGGCCACCTCGGATCCGGGGCTCACGAACCCTGCCACACGCTCAGGGTCGGTCAGCTCAACCGAGACGGCGAGCTTGTCGTCGGGGATGACGAGGCTCTGGGCGTCACCCAGGCTGCCGAACTTGGCACCCAGGATCTGCTCACCGGGATAGATCGTGCCCAGTGCGACGTCGTCCGTGATGGAGCTCGTGGTCGTCAGTGCGCCCTCGATCAAGTCGTCGCGGCGCACCTGCGACTTCTCGAACTTGCCAGCCTCCTGGGCAGTGGCAACATCCTCGCCGGTCTCGATGGTCGCAGAGGCCGTCAGGACCTCGACCATCTCCTGGCCTTCGGTGGCCCGCTTGTCGATGCCCTGCACATAGAGAACGATCAGGGCCGTGCCGACCAGGGCGATGAGGGCGGCGACGAACAGGAGAACGGAACGGCGAGCCATGTGGCGATCCTTCGCAGTCAGAAAATCCGGGGGTTCTTCTGGGAGTGCTCAGGGCAGTCGGCAGGCGCGTGAGATCCCGCCGGGCGGCCTTGGGGAGGACCCAGATTCCGCCCCAGGCGCAGAATCTAGGACGGTTCAGCGGAGGACGTGGGCTAAACCGAACAAACGGCCCAGAGGTGGCCCGCACACCACCCGATATGACTAGTCCAGCGATCATTCGACTAGCCCCTTTGTGCTCGCCCATTCGGGCCGCAAGCCCAGATCAGGGTACGTAGAGGCCTTCGACGTCCTGGCGGAACTCCCGCATCACCACGTTGCGCTTGAGCTTGAGGCTCGGTGTCAGGTGACCCCGCTCCTCCGTCCACTCATCGGGCAGGATCGCAAACTTGCGGATCGCCTCGGCTCGCGAGACCGCCCTGTTGGCGTCGTCCACCGCGCTCTCGATCTCGGCGAGGAGATCGGGGTCCTCGAGGTTGTGCTCGACCGAACCGGACTTGCCGCGTGCCTCGGCCCATGCAGGGAATGACTCACGGTCGATCGTCACCAGGGCGGCGATGAACGGCTGACCGTCGCCGACGACGATGCACTGGTCGATCAGCAGGTGCGCGCGGAGGCGGTCCTCGAGCACTGCGGGCGCGACGTTCTTGCCGCCGGCCGTCACCAGGATCTCCTTCTTGCGACCCGTGATCCGCACGAATCCCTCGTCGTCGACCTCGCCAACGTCTCCGGTGCGGAACCAGCCATCGGTCATGGCCTCGGCAGTCGCCGCCTCGTTGGCCCAGTAGCCCTTGAAGACCTGGCCTCCCCGGAAGAGCAGCTCGCCGTCATCGGCGACCCGGACGGCGGTGCCCGGGATCGGTCGGCCGACGGTGCCGATCTTCTGGGCGTCGGGGAGGTTGACCGTCAGTGCGGCCGTGGTCTCGGTGAGGCCGTAGCCCTCGAGCACCACCACGCCGATGCCTCGGTAGAAGTGACCCAGCCGCTCGCCGAGGGGCGCTCCACCGGAGACGGCGTGCTCGCACTGGCCGCCGAGGGCGGCGCGGAGCTTGCCGTAGACCAGCTTGTCGAACAACGCGTGCTGCGCGCGCAGCCGGACCGAGACCCGGCCCTTGTCGAGAGCACGCGAGTAGGCGATCGCGGTCTCGGCTGCCCGGTCGAAGATCTTGCCGCGGCCGTCGGCGGTCGCGCGCTGAGACGACGTGTTGAAGACCTTCTCGAAGACGCGGGGCACTGCGAGGATGAACGTGGGCTTGAAGACCTCGAGGTCTCTCAGCAGGTTCTTGATGTCGGAGCTGTGGCCGAGCCGCACCCGCTTCTTGATCGCGCCGACCTGGATGATCCGCGCGAACACGTGGGCCAGGGGCAGGAACAGCAGGGTCGACGCATCTTCGGTGTCGAAGAGGCGGTCGAGCTCGTGGGTGGCCACGTCCAGCTCGAACATGAAGTTGCCGTGGGTCAGCATGCAGCCCTTGGGCCGGCCGGTGGTGCCGCTGGTGTAGATCAGGGTCGCGAGGTCGGCCGGCGTGGTCGCCGTACGACGCTCCTCGAGGGCCTCGTCGGAGATGTCCTGGCCGAGCTTGCCGAGCACGCTGATGGCGTTGTCGTCGAGGGACCACACGTGGTTGAGATCGGTGCCGGACCCAGCTTCGCGGGCCTCGCGGACGCGGGCGAGGTGCCCGGCGCCCTCCGCCACGACGGCCCTGGCGCCGGAGTCCTGCAGGATCCAGCCGATCTGCTCGGCGGACGATGTCTCGTAGACCGGCACCGTCACGGCGCCGGCGAACCAGATGGCGTAGTCGAGCAGCGTCCACTCGTAGCGCGTCCGGGAGATGAGGGCGACCCGGTCTCCGGCCTCGATGCCCGCGGCCATCAGGCCCTTCGCGACCGTGCTGACCTCGCCCAGGAACTCGGCGGCGGTCACGTCGGTCCAGCCGTCGCCGGCGTTGCGACTGAAGACGACAGTCCCGGCGGCCTCGCGGGCGTTGGCGACAACGTCATCGGTGAGGTTTCCCACGGTCGGGATCTCGATCGTCAACGGCGTGGCGAACTCGCGCACAAAGGCCTCCTTCAAGGACATGTGGGGGCAGGCTATCGCTGGCCGGCAGGTCGAGTGGCGGCGGTTCGGGTCCGGTAGGGTTCGCGACATGGCCGAACAGACCACCTCGTCGATCGTGATCGACGCCCCGCCCGCCGAGGTCATGGCAGTGATCGCCGACTTCGCGTCCTACCCCTCCTGGGCCACGGGCGTCACCACGGCCGATGTCACCGTGCCGGGCGCCGACGGGCGCGCCGAGCAGGTCTTCTTCGCACTCGACGTGACGCCGATCAAGGACGAGTACACCCTCGTCTACGACTGGGACGGCGACCGTGAGGTCACCTGGACCCTCGGCGAGGGCAAGATGCTCAAGGCACTCGACGGCCGCTACTCCCTGCGCGATCTGGGCACCGGTTCGACCGAGGTGACCTACTCCCTGGCTCTCGATGTCTCGATCCCGCTGATCGGCATGCTCAAGCGCAAGGGCGAGAAGATCCTCATCGACGCGGCGCTCAAGGGCCTGAAGAAGCGCGTCGAGTCGCTCTGAGCGCTCAGCCCCGACGCGTGCGGATCCTCCTCTTCACCGGCAAGGGTGGCGTCGGCAAGTCCACCATCGCGGCCGGTACGGCGACGCTCTCGGCCGCCTCCGGACAGCGCACACTCGTCCTGTCGACCGATGCGGCGCACTCGCTCGCCGATGCGTTCGGCGCGCCAGCGGGTGCCGAACCCACCGAGGTCGCGCCCGGCCTCTTCGTCCAGCAGGTCGACGCCCAGCTGCGCTTCGAGCAGTCCTGGGCGGAAATCCAGTCCTACCTCCTGCGGGTGCTCGACGTCGCGGGGGTCGACCCGGTGGCGGCGGAGGAGCTGGCCGTCATCCCGGGCGCCGAGGAGGTGCTGGCGCTCCTCGAGCTGCGGGCCCAGGCACTCAGCGGCGAGTGGGACGTGATCATCGTCGACTGCGCCCCCACCGCGGAGACGCTGCGCCTGCTGGCGCTGCCGGAGGCGCTCGGGTGGTACATGGAGCGGATCTTCCCGGTCGAGCGCAAGATCGTGAAGGCGCTCGGGCCGATGCTCTCCAAGGCGGCGAAGATGCCGATGCCGGAGGACTCGGTCTTCGGCGCCATCGAGCGGCTGCACGCCGAGCTGGACGAGGTGCACGGACTCCTGACCGGGCAGGATGCCAGCGTGCGCATCGTGCTGACCCCCGAGTCGGTCGTGCTCGCCGAGGCCCGCCGGTCCTACACGATGCTCTCGCTCTTCGGCTATCGCGTCGACGGGGTCGTGGTCAACCGCATCTTCCCGACCGAGGACGCCGACGAGTGGCGGGCCCGCTGGGTCGCCGCCCAGACCGTGATCCTCGGCCAGGTCAGCGAGTCGTTCGCCGGACTGCCCCAGTGGCGCTCGGTCTATCGCACGGGCGAACCCGTCGGTGTCGATGCCCTGGGTGAGCTCGCTCGTGAGGTGTACGGCGACGCCGACCCGCTCGAGGTCCCGGAGGGCACCGGCCCCTTCCGCATCACTCGAAGCAGCGACGGGGCCGTCGTGCATCTTGCGCTGCCCTATGTCACCCGCGACGAGGTCGGTCTCGCCAGGCACGGCGACGAGCTCGTGGTGAGCGTGGCGTCGTATCGTCGTCTCCTCACACTGCCGCCGGGACTGGGTCGACACCAGATCACGGGCGCCCGGGTCGTCGGCGGCGAGCTCCAGGTCAGGTTCAAGGAAGGGGCGTCGTGACCGACACAGAGGACGGGCGGCACCCCGATGTCGGCTCCCTTGCAGAGGAGACCGCCAAGCTGCTCGGCGCCCTCAACGGCTGGGCGCGCGACCAGGGTGGCGGCTTGGGCGAGAGCGTCGCCGGTCTGTCCGACCACGCGGTCTCGGCAGCTCACGACCTCAACGACCACCTGGCCACCGGCTCGGCCGAGTGCACGGTCTGTCCCGTGTGTCGCACGGTGCACGCAGTACGACAGCTGAGTCCCGAGGTGAAGGCGCACCTGGCCACCGCAGCCGCCTCCCTCATGCACGCGGCTGCGGGGATCCTGGCCACGGCAGCGCCCGATGCGAGCCCGGACCGGGGCGGCGTCGAGCACATCGACCTGGACGCCTCGGGCGAGGACTGGCCCGAAGAGCCGTCGTGACGACGACGCTGGCGTGCGGCATCGACGTCGGTGGCACCAAGATCGCGGGCAGAGTCGTCGACGTCGACGGGCGCGTCCTCGAGGAGCTGACGGTCGAGTCGCCCGCCGGGGACGTCGGGGCGATCGTGGAGGCGATCGCGGCGCTGGTCACCGACCTTGCCAGCCGGCACGACATCGCCTGCGTGGGGATCGGTGCGGCTGGGTACGTCGACAGCAGCCGATCGCACGTCATGTTCGCCCCCAACCTCGCGTGGCGCGACCTCGACCTCAGGGCCGAGGTCGTCGCCCGAGTGCGGCTGCCGGTCGTCGTGGAGAACGACTCCAACGCCGCGGCATGGGGCGAGTTCACCTTCGGAGTAGGCCAAGAGGTCGATGA
>JBDSPC010000120.1:0-9629 GCA_039914485.1 Nocardioides sp. | reverse complement strand
CCTTCATGCCGCCGTGCATTCGAAATCACCTCCCTCGACAACCGTCAACAACCACGAAACCCCTGGTCAGGGCGTACTTGTCCGCCCGTTCCTCACTGAATTTCGTAGCATGCGTGCCGCTTGGTTGCGAGGGCGAGGAACGCGATTCGGTGAGGGATCCTGGACTCGTCGATGACTGTCAATGGATGTTGAGGTGCCTGGCCGGCGATCGGTCGAGGCGGCATCTATTGGCGGTCGCGGCCGGGTCCCGAGCAGTGACCATGCCATGGTCGATCAGACTCTTCATGACTACATCAAGACGGCGATCGGCGGCGTCGACCCGTCGCCATGGTCTTCGGTACTAGGCTTCGAGTTGTCATGACGGAGCATCCTCATCTCTGGCGGGATCGTCGACGTTGTCTACGACCCCGACTCCCGTACTCTCCGCGCACGCTCATCGAGTCCCTGCCTGCCTGCACTCGCATGACACAGCTGAGGAAGGCGTCCCGCATCGGCAAGCTGAGGCGTAGCGCTGTAATCCACCTGGCAAGGACATCGCGTGTCTGCTGACCAAGCGGCCATGGACGAGCGTCAGATCCGTGTTTTCACGGCGCTACGTGAGCGCAGTCCGCGGCTGGCCGGCATCTACCGTGCCCTGCTTGAAGCGTTGCGGTTCCCTGCCGATGAGGATTGCGAGATTGCGCGTGCATCGGTGATTGGTCATTGTGGGCGCGAGCTGATGAACGGCGCGACTGCTGTCCTGTCCGGGGTGGAGATCCCGCGTCCGAGCCCCAACTCGTCTGCGCTCAAGGATCGGCTTCCTAGCCTGCTCAAGGACGTCGACCTTGGTCTCGATCAAGACCTGATTCCCGTTTCTCGGTCCGTCGCTGCGACGCTCGATGCGCTGATCAAGACAGTGGCGCAGGAGCAGGGGCGCAATCGGCGCCTGGCAAGCGCGGCGGTGACCGACGAGACGGACAACAACCATCCAGCGATCCAGCAGTGGATCAACGCGCAGAAGTTTTTCGCAAAGTGGACACACTTGGATCGCGCCGGCGATGGCGAACGTGCCTGCCCCGCGGACGACGTCATCCGGGGGCATCTCCGTGTAGTCGAAGACCTTATTGAGGTGCGTACAGCGGCATTCTTCGATGCTGTCCGATCCATCGACGATCTACTGGCGATTGCCAACGCCACTGACGAGGACGAAGCATGACGAACTACAACGCGCCGGCAGCGGCAGTGGTTTCCGAGACCCTACGACGGATACCGACCGTCACCCTGCGACGTGCGTTCTATGAAAAGTTGCTCAATCCTCTTTGGGTGAAGCCCTTGTTCGAAGCGGGAGCCTTCGCTTCACCTCCCGAGCCGCAGGTCACGGATGACGGATACATCCGTGACATCTACTGGCCGGAAATCTCCTACCTAGTCCGCGTCGCGCCGGCGTCGCCTGCCGATGTTGTTGACGTTCTGCTTTCGCTGAAAGACACCAACAATGCATGGGTGAAGCGCGCTGTCTTTGAGATCGGTTCGCAGATTCCTGCCGCTCAGGGCGCGCGACTTAAGCCGTTGATTCAGGCATGGGTGACCAGCGAAACAGGGTTCGGCTGGCGAAGCGACCCCAGGGAACTGGTCTCATTCGCCATCGCACTTCTCGAAGGCGGACAAACGAAGACGGGCCGCTGGTTTGCAAATCACCTGTTCGCGCCTCGGCCGTCAAAGTCGGACAACTCCTCCCGACGCGACCCGGAGCTCGCGCTGGAGGAGTATTGGTACCAGACAGAGTTGCCCCGACTGGTGCCCGCGCTTGGCGTCGACGCCCTGAGTACAGTCGCGGGGTGGCTCGCGGCGTATTCCGGCCACGCCAACGATGGACACGACTTCAGCGGCATGCGCCGCCCCTCCATTCGCTCCCGAGGCGGTTCTCACTCCAGTGCTGAGGATGCCCTCGTAGATGTCGTCAGGGACCTGGCCGTAACTGCAGTTCTGGAAGCTCCCGAACAGGTCGCCAAGCTCTTGCTCGGCTCCGGTGTACAACTCCTTCGTAAGATCACGTTGTTCGTTGTTGCGGAGGCAATTCGCCTTCGCGTCGAAGCGGAGCTGGATGCCACATACCTATTGCCCTTAGCGCAGCGGCTTCTCGGCGACGACTCATCAGACGACCAAAACCTGCGGGTCGAGTACGCCGAGCTTGCGCAAGCCGTAGCTTCCGTTGACACGAGCGCGCTGGATGTCATCAACGGATTCATTGCACACGCTTACACAGAGGACCTGAAATGGATGCGCGAGCGGCTGGTCGCTGCCGATACGCCGGACGAGGAGGCGACGGCCGAGGTCACGGAGCGCGCCGATCGTTACAAGCACAGCATGCTGTCTGCCATCGGTGCCGACGCTCTACCTCCCCCCCTTCGAGCAGAACTTGAGACCCTGGATGCGACGCACGGCGTCATCGAAGGCGACCTCACACCCATCGGGATGATCACGAGTTGGACAGGGCCAAACCCCTTTAGCAGCCAGGATGAGATGGCCGCGATGAGCCCGATCGAACTTGTTGAGCACCTGGCCAGTTGGCACGACACCGGGGATGGCTGGGGGCCGGAGCCATCGCACGAAGGGCAGGGTCGCGCCCAGACGGGCCTCCTCACCTCAAACCCGCTCGCTGTCGTCGGTGTTGGAGGGCTGGTAGGGGAGCTCAGGCCCACGTACCTGCGTGCAATTTTGGACGGTTGGCAGGCTGCGCTGAAAGCCGATCTCGAACTCGATTGGTCCCAGGCCGCGGAACTTATTCGAGATGTGCTCGCCCATAGCGATGAATCTTCGTTCCCCGTCGAGGGCGGGAACATGGACGACGACAAGGACTTTCGCGGGGCAAAGAGCGCTGCCGTTGGACTTCTCGGAGAGCTCGTCAAGGTGCGGGAGAACGTGTCGATCCCCGCCGCGGCGCTGGCTGAGTTCGCTGACCTGCTGATCCGTGGCGCCGACGATGAAGAGGCTTGGGTGGAGTATGACGCCTACGAGCCGGGTGAGAACGGGTGGGATCCACTCAATATGTCTCTGAACTGGCAATGGCCTGAGCGACTGCGAGCGTTGATCCACCTGGCCAGCCGAGCCGAGGAAGCGCCTTGGCAGCAAGGAGCTTTGGCGGCCATCGAGCGCGAGTTGGCTCGGAGCGATCAACACGGCGCTGGACGTGCAGTGCTTGGTGAGAGCTTGGCGCGCCTCCTGAATGGCGTACCCGACTGGATGAAGGCCCACGCAGAGGAGTCCTTCGGCTCGAAGGAGGGTCTCTCTGTCCAGCAGCAGGTCACGCTTTCAACCGCCATGGCGACGCACTACTACCACCGCGAACTGTTCGACTTGTTGAGCGGCTCTATGGTTGCCGCGATCGATATCGGCGACGGCATCGCACGTGGATGGCGAAGCGAGTCCGATCCCGTGACGAAGATCGGGGAGTGGGTAATTGACGCGCTGATCTACGGCCACAAGACACTGGAAGACCCGGTGGTGCGGGCCTTCTTCACAACGGTGAAGGCCGACGTTCGAGGCGAAGCTCTAGGCACGATCGCATGGTCGTTCTTCCGCGCGGGCAAGGTGGATGAGCCGATACGTGATCGGTTCGCGAGTCTCTTGGACGAGCGCCTTCGACACGTCAAAGATCATCCAGAAGATCACGCGGAGCTGAAGGGCTTGTACTGGCTCGCAAAGGGCGACAAGTTCCCCGTGGACTGGTGGCTTCCACGATTGAAGGAAGCCCTTGAGCTCGAGCCAGCTATCGCCACGGAGCGGTACATGATCGGCAAGGAGCTTGCCCATGCTTCATCGGTCGAGCCGGCGACTGCGTTCGCAGTTCTGAGGCTGCTGCTCGCTGGCCGCGAGGATGGCGGGATGGTGTCCTTTGACCTCACGAGGCATGCCGTCCCCGTGGTCCTGGCGAATGCAATCGGAGCCGGAGACCCCGCGTTGCGGGGCGAAGCCGAGGCATATATGCACGCACTGGGAGCCAAGGGGTACCTCCAGCTCGACGACGAAGTGAAGGCTGTACTCAATGGCGTCGTCACTTTGGCTGATGTACAGGAGTAGCGATAGGGCGTCCGAGCTACAACGACGCTAGCTTGCCAACCGAGTCGCGCAGCGCGTCCTCACCGGCCCGGACGTAGTGATTCAAGACCGTGGTGAGTTTGTCGCCGAGGTACTGCGCGACGACCTCCCAGGGTTCGCCGAGCTCCTCGTGGAACCACCTGGTCGCGGCGTGGTGGCGCAGGTTGCGATAGACGATCGTGCGCGGCCAGGCGTTGTCCGGGTCGTTCTCGTCGACCCAGCGGCGGATGCGGTGCCAGCGCTCGTTGTGCAGCTCGGGCTTCACCGGCAGCCCGGTGACCGTGTCGACGAAGAGCCACAGTTCATCCTCGGGTGGGACGGGAAAGTTCCACCAGGCGAGGTTCCGGTCCTTCTCCCGGTTGGCCAGCGTCGCTCGGCGTTGGCGTTCCTCCTCTTGGGCATTGACAACCTGTTGAAGCGACGCCGTCGCGGGCAGGCCGAGCAGCTCCTTGACGCGGGGGAGGACTTCGTCGTGCATCAGCGACCTGGGCAGCGGCACCTCGTGCAGGGTGTGGTTCTTCACCGGACCCCGGAAGCCGGCCTGGCGCCGCGGGGTGATCCATGAGCCGTTGACGTGGACGTAGCCGCGATCGAAGAACACGTCAATCGCGCGCAGCGCGTTCTGCTCGCCCAGGCGCAGGCCGCCGAAGCCGGCGATCCTGATCTTCGTGCCGAACAAGGGCAGACGTGTCATCAGGGGGTCGGTGCCGTCGGGCCCGCACAACGCATCAGCCGCAGTAGCCATCGCCCTCACCTGGCGGGTCTCGGGGCGCAGGCGCGGGTCGACGTACTGCGCCGTCGCGCCGTGAAGGATGTTGGCCCGTCCGATCTCCAGCCCATCGAGCGGATCGATCGACCGGTCGAGCCAGCCCAGCCGCCAGGCCAGCTTGCGCATCGCGGCGAGCTGGCCGCGAAGGTCCTCCCGGCCGCGTTGGGAGAAGAGCGTCTTCGCTCCCTTCTCCAACACGCGACGGCTGTGTTCGACCCGCCACTTCGTCACCGGCACATCGCCGATGGTCGGCAGGATGTGGGCGTTGAGACGGGACTCGCGCTGCTCCATCGTCCGTGGCTGTTTGCCGCGCTCGATCGAATCCTTGAGGTACTCCTGGCCAAGCATCCGGATCGTTCGGGATGCGCGCACATCAGCGCCGACCGGCGTTGCCTGCTCGGTGTCGAGCGCAGCCTCGGCCTGGGCGAAGATCTTGCGAGCCTCGTCCTCGGAAGCAGCACGCCGCAGCACGCGCTTCCACGGCTCGCCGTCACCGGCCGGGGCCTTGAAGTACACCTGGTATTTGTTGCTGCCCGCCGATGGTGCATAGAGGCGTACCCGCCACGGCCGCGAGCTGTCGCCCGTTCTACGCGGCTTGCCCTGCGCGAGCAGCTTGGGTTGAGAACGCGTCGCCACGAGACCTCCTACGCTGGAGAAACCATCGTACGCCGGTTTCGTGCATCACTCTCGTGCATCACTCAAGGAAATCTGCTGCACGTGCCACTCGTTAGGAGTCATGGGAATGGCGAACCGACTTGCCTCGGCAACAAGCCCATATCTGCTCCAACATGCCGCCAATCCAGTGGATTGGTGGGAATGGGGGCCTGAAGCCTTCGCCGAAGCCAGGCGTCGTGATGCACCAATTCTCCTGTCAGTGGGGTACGCCGCCTGCCACTGGTGCCACGTCATGGCGCACGAGTCCTTCGAGGACGAGACGACGGCGGCCTACCTCAACGAGCACTACGTCAGCATCAAGGTCGACCGCGAGGAGCGCCCCGATGTCGACGCGATCTACATGCAGGCCACGACGGCGATGACCGGGCATGGCGGCTGGCCGATGACGTGCGTGCTCGACCACGAAGGCAGTCCCTTCTTCGCCGGCACCTACTTCCCGCCGCAGCCGCGGCACGGGCAGCGGTCGTTCACCCAGGTCCTGCAGGGACTCAGCGACGCGTGGGTCAATCGTGGCCACGACGTCGCACGGGTCGCAGGCAACCTGCGCGAACACCTGAACGAGCAGGCCGCCCTGCCGGCCGGGCTCGTCGATCGCGAGGTGCTCGACAACGCCGTGATCAAGCTCCGCTCCGAGTTCGACATGCTGCACGGTGGCTTCGGTGGAGCGCCGAAGTTCCCGCCGTCGATGGTGCTCGAGTTCCTGGTCAGACACGGCTCGCACGACGCGCTGGCCATGGTGGATGACACGATCGAGGCGATGGCCCGCGGCGGTATCCACGACCAGCTCGGCGGCGGCTTCGCGAGGTATGCCGTCGACGGCGCCTGGGTCGTTCCGCACTTCGAGAAGATGCTCTACGACAACGCACTGCTGCTTCGCGTCTGCGCGGATCGTCGTACGCCGATGGCCGCATGGGCCGGGGAGGGGATCGCGGACTTCCTGCTGCGCGAGCTGCGCACCGACGAAGGCGGCTTCGCGTCCGCGCTCGATGCCGACAGCGAAGGGGTCGAGGGACGCTTCTATGTCTGGACGCCGGCGCAGCTCGTCGACGTGCTCGGGCCCGAGGAGGGCGCCTGGGCGGCGGAGCTGTTCTCGGTGACCGACACCGGCACCTTCGAGCACGGCGCCTCGACGCTGCAGCTGCTCCGCGACGCCGAGGACATGGATCGCTGGCTGGCCGCTAGGGACGCATTGCTGGCTGCGCGCTCCGAGCGCGTTCGCCCGGAGCGGGACGACAAGGTCGTCGCGGCCTGGAACGGGCTCGCCATCAGCGGCCTGACGCGCCTGGCTGCCTGGCTGGACGAACCGGGCTACCTCGAGGCGGCGATGGTCGCGGGTGAGCTCCTGCTGGACCTCCACGTGGTCGACGATCGGCTGCGGCGGGTCTCACGCGGCGGCGTCGTCGGGACGCCCGCGGGCGTGCTCGAGGACTACGGCGCCGTCGCGGCCGGGTTCCTCGACCTGCTGCAAGCAACGGCAGACCCGCGGTGGTTGCGCGCGGCCACGTCGCTCCTCGACACCGCGCTGGCGCACTTCCGCGCCGACGACGGTGGGTTCTTCGACACCGCCGACGACGCCGAGAGCCTGGTCGCTCGTCCTCGCGACCCGAGCGACAACGCATCCCCGAGCGGGCTCTCCGCCCTCCTCCACGCCCTGGTCACCTCATCGGCGGTGACCGGCGATCCGCGGCACCGCGAGGCGGCCGAGGCGGCCCTGACGACCGTGCACGCACTCGCCGTAGGGACACCGCGGTTCGCCGGCTGGTCGCTGGCCGCGGCCGCGGCCATGCTCGACGGTCCGCTCGAGATCGCCATCGTGGGCCCGCGCGGGGCGCAGCGGGAGTCGCTCGCGAACCGCGCCCGTCACCAACCGACCGCGGTGGTCGTGGTGGCGGACCGACCCGACCCGGCGATTCCGCTGCTGGCGGGCAGGGGCGCGATCGAGGGCCGGGCTGCTGCCTACGTCTGCCGCAACCACGTGTGCGGCCTGCCCGTCACCGATCCGGCGGATCTGTGACCTGACCGGATTGCGCGATTCGGCCACCGATCCGGCTGAATCATGTTTGGCTCATCCGGCCATCGGGGGTCCTCCGGGGCGTCATTTACCCCAGGAGTCTCCGTGATCAAGCCGCGTTCGTCCCTGCGTTTCTCCGGCACTCTTCGGCGGGCTGCCCTGGCGATGGTGCTGGGGGTTGCGGTGGTCCCGTTCGTGGCCTCCAACGCCTCCGCCGCGGACGGCGCGTTCGACCCCAGGACCGACTACGCGACCGGTTTCACCCCCCTGTCCCTGGCCGTGGGTGACTTCAACGGCGACGGTTACGCCGACCTCGTGACCACCAACTTCGGCGGCACCGGCACGGTGTCGGTGCTGCTCGGTCAGACCGGGGGCGGGTTCGGCGCGAAGACCGACTTCGCGGTCGGCGCCAGGCCCCGTTCGGTGGAGGTGGCCGACCTCAACCGCGACGGCAGACCCGACCTCGTGGTCGCCAACGGTGGCAACAGTGTCTCGGTGCTGCTCGGTCTGGGCGACGGCAGCTTCGCCGCCAAGGTCGACTACGCGATCGGCAACCCGTTCGGGACGGCCGTGGGTGACTTCAACGGCGACGGGGTCCCTGACCTCGCCGTCGCCAGCGGCGCTCCCACCCTCGTGAGCGCCTCGGTGTTCCTCGGTCGGGGCGACGGCACCTTCGGTGCAAGGGCCGACTACTTCGCCGGCCGCGGGGCGCGCTCGGTGGTCGTGGGTGACTTCGACAACGACGGCGTCTCCGACCTCGCGGTCTCCAGCAGCGACGACAACTGGGTCGCGGTGCTGCTCGGCCGGGGTGACGGCACCTTCTCCGCCGGTGTGATCTACCCGTTCTCAAGTCGGCCTTCGTGGATGGTCGTGGGTGACTTCAACGACGACGCCGACCCCGATCTCGCCGTCGTCCTGTCCTCCTCCAGCACCGTCGGGGTGCTGCTCGGAGCGGCAGGCGGGACCTTTGGTCCGAGGACCGACTTCCCCGTCGGCGCCAGCCCCGGCAAGCCGGCGCTCGGCGACTTCAACGGCGACGGCGATCCTGACCTCGCCGTCCCTTCCACCACCTCCAACACCGTCTCGGTGCTGTTGGGGATGCCCGGTGGCGACTTCGCTCCGAGGATCGATCTCGCCACTGGCGCCGGTCCCTCCATGGCGGCCGTGGGCGACTTCAACGGCGACGCAGACCCCGACCTCGCAGTTTCCAACCAGACCCCCGACACCATCTCGATCCTGCTGGCGACTCCGCGTCCCGCCCCCGTCTTCTCGGTGAGCCCGGACACGCACGACTACGGCTCCCGGACCGTGGGCACCTCGACTCCGCAGACGTTCACGGTGACGAACACCGGTGACGCCGACCTCGCCGTCGCGTCTGCTGCGGTGGCTGGTGTCGACGCGTCGCAGTTCGTGACGTCGGCCGACACCTGCTCCGGCGAGTCCGTGGCTCCCGACGCGACCTGCAGCGTGCAGGTGGCGTTCGCCCCCGACGCAGTGGGCGCCAAGTCCGCGACGTTGCGGTTCACCCACGATGCCGCGTCCAGTCCTGACGCCGTGTCGCTGACCAAGCGTTGTGACAACATCGCTGTCTTTGATATAAGCATTGGCCGCGCTCTGAACGACGTTGGTCACGATCTGGCCATTTACGGCAAGTACACTTCCCGATCCATAAAAACTTCCGCCCGATGCCGTAACATTGGTCTGCGAGAAAGCTGTGATGGTGGCCAATTCGAGGGCGTCCAGTTTCACATTGATAGCGGTGACCTTGGCATTCTCGATGTAGCTTGCGACATTGCTGCGAATGTCGTTCATGATGACTAAGCCACCGATGGCTCGCGCATCGGAGTCGGTGATGTTGCCAATATTCGGATAGAAGTCCCCGAGATTCGCGCTGCCGCCGACCTGCTTCTTCCAGCGAGCCGTATTGGCATAGTTTTCGGTGCCAAGATTGATGGACTGATTTGCTCCAAGGAATTTGTAGACGCTTCCGGTATCGCCACCGCCGGCATAGGCTACTCCTAATCGAACGTTGAAGCCCGTTTTGACATCGCGGACACCGCTGGCGGTCGAGTATTCATAGTCGCCGGGAATAATAAA
>JBDSPC010000091.1:0-10615 GCA_039914485.1 Nocardioides sp. | reverse complement strand
TGGCGTTCCTGATCGACGCCTACACCGAGGACGAGGCCCCCAACACCAAGGGCGGCGTCGACAAGCGTGTCGTGCTCAAGCTCGACCCGCGCCTCGCGCCGGTCAAGGTGGCCGTGCTGCCGCTGAGCCGCAACGCGGACCTGTCGCCCAAGGCGAAGGCGCTGGCCGCCGAGCTGCGGCTCAACTGGAACGTCGAGTTCGACGACTCGGGTGCCATCGGCCGGCGCTACCGCCGTCAGGACGAGATCGGTACGCCGTTCTGTGTGACCGTCGACTTCGAGAGCATCGATGACAATGCGGTCACCGTCCGTGAGCGCGACACCATGAGCCAGGAGCGGGTGAGCCTCGACGGCATCAGCCGCTACTTCGCGGAGAAGCTGCTCGGCTGCTGAGCCTTGCGGGCACAATGCGCTCATGATGCGTAGCGCGGTCCTGACCCTTGTCCTGGCGTGCGCCCTGTCGGCCTGCGCCTCGGGCACGGAGGATCCTGGATCGACCGCGACTCCGACGCCCTCGGAGACGCCGACGGAGACCGTCGAGCCGACGGTGCTGGCCTTCGGTGCCGCCCAGACCGTGGCATGGGCACCGACGGCCGCCCTGGCCGGCGAGCTGTCGATTTCCGTGGAGAAGGTGCGCGCCGGCGACTTCGCGGACTTCGACGGCCTCGAGGGCTCCGGGATCACCGAGGCCAACCAGCCCTTCTACGTCGACGCGTTGATCGCCAACGACGGAGATGTCGACCTCGGTGGTCGCGACGTGCCGCTCTACCTCCAGGACTCCAACGGCACCCTGAGCCCGCCGTGGGGCTTCGCGACGCCGTTCAAGCCCTGCGACTCGGGCCCGTTCCCGGTGTCATTCGCACCGGGAGCGGAGCTCGAGACCTGCCTCGTCTTCTTCGCCTCCCCCGGCGGGAGCTTCGAGTCCGTCACCTTCCAGCCGACGGTTGAGACCGCCGCCGTCAGCTGGACAGGGGACGTCGCCGTACAAGAGGACAAGCCCGCGAAGAAGCGGTCGAAGCCCGCCGGGAAGCGCCGCTGAATCGCGGGCGACACGGGTCTGCGGTGAGAATGGGCGCATGTCCCGATCCGCTCCGCTGACCCTGGGGTCGCTCACCATCGACACCCCGGTCGTGCTCGCGCCGATGGCGGGCATCACCAACGCGGCCTACAGGCGACTGTGTGCTGAGCAGGGCGCGGGCCTCTACGTCTGCGAGATGATCACGTCGCGGGGCCTGGTCGAGGGCGACGAGACGACGAAGAAGATGCTGGTCTTCGACGAGCTCGAGTCGGTCCGGAGTGTCCAGTTGTACGGCACCGACCCGGTCTACGTCGGCAAGGCGGTCGAGATCCTGTGTGCCGACTACGGCGTCGCGCATGTCGACCTGAACTTCGGCTGCCCGGTCCCCAAGGTGACCCGCAAGGGTGGCGGGGGAGCGCTGCCGTGGAAGCGCGGCCTGCTGGCGGACATCCTCACGGCGGCGGTCGGCGCCGCTGCGGCATACGACGTGCCGGTCACTATGAAGACGCGCAAGGGTCTCGACGAGGACCACCTCACCTATCTGGATGCCGGCCGGATCGCCCAGGAGACCGGGGCCACCGCGATCGCGCTGCACGGGCGGACCGTGGAGCAGGCCTACTCCGGCAACGCCGACTGGGACGCGATCGGCCGGCTCGTCGAGGCGGTCGACATCCCGGTCCTCGGCAACGGCGACATCTGGGAGGCGGCCGACGCGATCCGGATGGTGGAGGAGACCGGGGTCGCCGGCGTCGTCGTCGGGCGTGGGTGCCTGGGGCGGCCCTGGCTGTTCCGCGACCTCGCCGCCGCCTTCACCGGCGAGGCAGTCGCGACGCTGCCCAACCTCGGCGAGGTCGCGCACATGATGCGGCGCCATGCCGAGCTGCTGAGCGAGCACATGGGGGAGGAGCGTGGGTGCAAGGAGTTCCGCAAGCACGTCACGTGGTACCTCAAGGGCTTCCCGGCCGGAGGCGACCTGCGGCGCCTGCTGGCGTTGATCGACAGCCTCGCGACGCTCGACGTCCTGCTCTCCGAGCTCGATCCGGACGCACCCTTCCCCACCAACGAGCTGGGCACTCCCCGGGGGCGTCAGGGGGCCCCCCGCAAGCGCGTCGTGCTGCCGGAGGGCTGGCTCGACGACACCGACGGGCGCGACCTGCATGTCCACGAGGATGCCAACGAGGTCACGGGCGGATAACAGTACGGTGACGAGCGGGTGACGGGAAACACCCCGAAACACTCCGGCCGGAATTGGGACAGGGACGAAATCGTGTGTTTGACTCGTCAATCGTGTTCGGTGCTCGCCTTCCCCGCTTGAGTGCCCGACGCGAATCCCCCGCTCACGACAGCTAGGAACAACGCTGTGGCTCAACATCGCCACAAGCGGGAAACCAAAGCCCGCCGCCCTAAGGCCATCCAGGTCGCGGGACCCATCGCCATCATGGCGACGGTGTCCGCCGTGAGCCTCGGTGTCCTGACCGCGACCCCTCAGGCCGACGAGTTCCTCGCCGCCTCGAGCAGCTCCGGCGCCAGCGCGCTGTCGAGCACCGTCACCCGTGACGACATCGTCTCCCGCTCCGAATCGCGCGTGCTGGCCGCCCAGGTCGCCAAGCGTGAGGCGAAGCAGGAGAAGAAGCAGGAGAACAAGGCGACCCGCAAGGCGATCAAGCGCGCCGACACGAAGATGTGGACGACCGCCGAGCTCAACCTGTGGTCGGGCCCGGAGAAGAAGGCCGACAAGATCGGCGTCCTCGACGGTCTCGAGAAGGTGTTGGTCACCGGGCGCAAGGACAACGGTCGCATCGAGGTCGTCGTCAACCAGCAGGCCCGCTGGGTGAGCGCCGGCTACTTCGCCGAGAAGAAGCCCGAGACCGGCCCCTCGCTGAGCGGCACCTGCGCCAACGGCTCGGCCATCGACGCCGGCCGCGCCTCCCTCTACGAGATCCACGACGTCGTCTGCGCCAACTGGCCCGAGATCACCGCCTACGGCACCTGGCGCGGCGACGGCGAGCACGGCGAGGGTCGCGCGATCGACATCATGATCAGCGGCGAGACCGGCTGGGCGGTCGCGGACTTCCTGCGCGCCAACTACTCCGCCCTGGGCATTGAATACATCATCTTCTCCCAGAACATCTGGTCCGTAGAGCGCGGCGGCGAGGGCTGGCGGTCGATGTCCGACCGTGGCTCGACCACCGCCAACCACTACGACCACGTGCACGTCACCGTCTACTGACCCCACTAGGCTCCCTGCTCGATGAGCATCGAGTCGTACGGCGACGCGGACCGTGTGTTCCGCCGAGCCCTCGCTGCCTCCGCACTGGCCTATACGGTCTGCCACCACCTCGGGCTGCTGCCATCCGGACTCGGCTCCGGTCCGCGCGGGACCCAGTGGGCGGACTGGCTGGACCTGCTCGTCCCGTGGCTGGTGCTGGTGCCCGCAGCCTGCGCGCTGTGGGCGGCCGCTGTCGGCCCGCGGGTCTGGATCGCCTTCGGTGCCGGCGCCCTCGCCTACGCCTCCGGTCACGGCATCCACCTCGCCGCCAACTCCGTCGGCAACGCCGCCCCCGGCCCGACCGCGCACCTGTGGGACGAGGTGGTGGGCCACTACATCTGGTTCGCCGGGGTCGCGCTGGTGGTGGCTGCCCTGGCGCTCGCGATGACTGGTCGGCCCTGCGCCGGCGTGGTCGGACACGTGCTGGCCGTCGGGGTCGGTCTCACCTGGGCCACCAACGCGATCGGCGGCGGCACGGTGCGGTTCAGCCTGGTGATCGCGGTTGCCGTCATCGCATTCGGGTGGCGGAACCGGCGGACCATGGCGGGCGTCCTGTGGGTCGGCTTCGCACCCGCAGTGTGCGTACTGGTGGCCGAGCTGATCGTGGGCTGACTCACTTCCAGGTCTGGATGCTCGTCCAGGTCAGCCCGTCGTCGTACGAGATCGCGGCCGTGGCGTTCGAGTTGGCGTAGACGATCCCGTCCTGGGTCCACAGGCCGGCACCGGACGTGTCTGCGACCGAGCCGGCTGGTTGCTCGTAGACGAGCCGGAAGGGACCGCCCGTCTCGTCGGCTCGCCATACCGACAGCGTCGGCCAGGTGCTGGTCGCGAGATAGGCCCCTGCCGGCGAGCGCCGCACGAGCAGGAAGTCCCCAGAGCTGTAGACCGGCCCCGTGCGTCGATCCACCTCCCAGTCCGCACCCCCGTTGCGGCTCGTGTAGATGTCGAGAGTCAGTGAGCCGTCCGACATCGCCCAATGGGCCATCTCGCCGGGGGGCGTGTCGAGGATGTAGTCGCCCCGATGGGTCGCCACCAGAGTGCGCAGTTGCCGGCCCTGACCTGTGTCCCACCAGGCCTCCAGGTTTCCGGATGCCGAGGTCGCGCGCGGCCTGGGATTGGTCCCCCAGGGGCGGCCACCGACCGTGGGCCTGACGGCGGAGCCGTCCCACAACCTCGGCCACTCGTGCGCCGCCGCCGTGACCGGGTCGAGGGAACACCAGGTGTGGCGCCACTGACCGACGCACTGGAACCACAACCGCGGATCGGGCGGGCTGAGCTCGGTGGCGACGTGCGTCACCCGGCGCACGGTGCCCGCCGTGTCGACCAGCCACTCACCACCGTTGCTCATGTCGACCACCAGGAAGGTGCCGCTCACGGGGCTGCTCACCTGCAGGTCGACGCCCAACGTGATCCCCGGACGCACCACCGTGCTCGTTTCGTAGCCGTCGGTGGTCAGGGCCATCGCGTCGAACTGGGACGGTCCGTCCTGCCGGCACGGCCTGAGGCACTGGACGAACCACAGCGACATCCTCGTGTCCGGATCGTCCGGCGCGACGGCCGCGGTCCAGAGCTGTGCGCGTGGATGGTCGACGACCTGCTGGGGCGTCATCGACCTGGGGAACGGGTTCGGCTTCTCGGTGGTGCTGGGGGTGGGCATCGGCGTGATCGTCGGTGTCGGGGAGGGCACCACAGGGTCCGGCGCGGCCGTCTCCCGACCGAGCAGCGAGGCGCTCACCGCCAGCACGCCGACGACGGTGGTGGCGGCCACGACGAGGACGGCCCGGCGTCGCCGGTTGCGGCGGGAGCGCGCGCGGATCGCTTCCACATCCACGGCCGGTGCCCTGAGGCCCTGCGCGACCTGACGGGCAGCCTGGGTCAGGCGGTGGTCCAGGGTCATGACGTCGCCTCCTCGGCCGACTGTGCAGGCTCGGTCACCTGTTCACCGAGCAGTCCGGCAAGGCGGCGGACCGCTGCGTGACTGTGGCTCTTGACCGTTCCCTGCGCCATCCCCAGTGTCTCGGCGATCTGGGCCTCGCTCATGTCCTCGTAGTACCGCAGCACGGTCACCGCGCGCTGGCGCCGGGGAAGGCTCAGCACGGCCTTCCACACCCGCTCATGCTCCGCGATGTCCTCCACCCGACCGTTCCAGGCCGGCTCGTCGCTCAGCTTCAACAACGTCTCGCGCGAGGATGGCCGCCGCCACCAGGACAACGTCTCGTTGACGACCACCTTGCGCGCGTACGCGACGGGGTGGTCCGCGGCCTCCACCCGGCCCCAGTGCTGGTAGACCCGAACCAGTGCGGCCTGCAGGACGTCCTCTGCTCGCTGGTAGTCACCGGTCATCACGTAGGCGGTGCGGAACAGCGACGAGCTGTGCGCGCGCACGAACTCGGTGAACCGGTCCTCGTCGCCCTGCTTCATTTCGCCTCCCTACCTGCTCAACTCCACGTTGGGCTCGGTGGGTTCAGTTGCCGAGGAGACTCATTGTGTCCGACCGCACCACTAGGCTCGCTGCTCGATGAGCATCGAGGAACTGTACGGCGACGCCGACCGCGAGCGCCTGGTCGCTGAGCCACCGAAGCGGGTGGACGCGCCGGTGCGCACGGCCTTCGAGCGCGACCGTGCCCGGGTGGTGCACGCGGCAGCGTCACGCCGGCTCGCGGCCAAGACGCAGGTGGTCGGTCCGCAGTCCGACGACTTCGTCCGCAACCGGCTCACCCACAGCCTCGAGGTGGCGCAGGTCGCGCGCGACCTGGCCCGCGCGCTCGGCTGCCATCCCGACGTCACCGAGACCGCGGCCCTCGCGCACGACCTCGGGCATCCGCCGTTCGGCCACAACGGCGAGCGGGCGCTGGCCGGCCTCAGCCAGGAGTGCGGCGGCTTCGAGGGCAATGCCCAGACGCTGAGGCTGCTGACCCGGCTCGAGGCGAAGACGTTCGGCGACAACGGCTCGGTCGGGCTCAACCTGACGCGGGCCACGCTGGACGCCTGCACGAAGTACCCGTGGACCCGAGCCCTCGCGACCGACCCCGGCGGGGTGCACGCCGACGGCACGCCGCGCTTCGTGGTGAAGTTCGGCGTCTACGACGACGACCTCGAGGTCTTCGACTGGCTGCGGCGAGGGATCGACGGCACCCGCAAGTCCATGGAGGCGCAGGTCATGGACCTCGCCGACGACGTCGCCTACTCCGTGCACGACGTCGAGGACGGGATCGTCGCCGACCGGCTCGACCTGACCCGGCTCGACCTCGATGCGCTGTGGGAGACGGTGCGTGCGTGGTATCTCCCCGACAGTGACGACGCCGAGCTGCTCGCCGCCCTGGAGTCGATGCGCGCCCAGGAGAGCTGGCCGCGTTCGCCGTACGACGGAAGCCGGCGCTCGCTCGCCGCGATCAAGAACCTCACCAGCGATCTCGTCGGTCGTTTCTGCGGGAGCGTCCAGGCGGCGACCTTCGCCGCGTCCGACGGGCCGTTCGTCAGGCATCGGGCCGACCTCGTGGTGCCCCGCGAGACGGAGATCGAGATCGGCATCCTCAAGGGGATAGCGGCCCACTACGTCATGCAGGCGCAGGACCGCGTCGACCTGATGGAGCGCCAGCGCGAGCTGATGTCCGAGCTGTTCGAGGCGCTCTGGGAGCTGGGTGCCGACGGTCTCGACCCGTCCTTCGTGGAGGACTGGCAGGTCGCCGGCGACGACTCAGCACGTCGGCGGGTGATCGTCGATCAGGTCGCGTCCTACACCGATGCGCGGGCCATCCACCGGCACGCCCAGCTGACCGGCCGAGGCTGATCGCTCGGGTCAGGGCAGGTCGCCCTGCGGGTAGGGGTTGTCCTGCAGTGCGACGTTGTCGGGGTTCAGCTGGGACTCGAGGTCGTCGGAGCCGCCCGAGGGCTTGACCTTGTCGGCGACGGTGCTGGCCGCGGACGTGACCTTGTCCTTGACGACCGGCGCTTGCGCCTTAGCCGTCTGGGCCGCCTGGTGGGCGGCGTCCTGGACACGAGGGTCGTTCTTGACCTTGGTGGCCAGGCCGGCGATCTGGTCGTAGCGGCCTCGACCGGCGCGCGCGCCGAGGACGTAGCCGATCCCGCCGACGGCGAGCAGCAACAGCTTCTTCATGGTGGTCTCCTGTCAGGTGGTGGTCAGGGTGTACGGCGAAGGCGCCAGACGACGAGGACGAGGACGGTCGCCAGCAGCGATCCTGCCGCAGCGATCACCTCCGGGCGGGGTGCGCCGCCCTCTGCGTTGGTGGCGCGGTGTTTCACGTCCGCCACCTTGGCCCGGGTGCGCGACCTCACGTCGAGCTTGGCAGTGAGCTGGTCGACGGTGTGGGCGAGCTCGTCTCGCTGGGCCTCGATGTCGGCCTCGAGCTGCTCGGGGGTCCTGGGGTCAGCCACGGTGGTGGCCCTTCACGGTCTCGATGTCTTCCTTCAGCCCGTCCATCGCGAGCTCGGGCTTCGGCGGTCCCGCGGACGACACCTTGTTCTTGCCGACCAGTCCCGCGGTCGCCGCGGCCACGAGCAGCACAAGCGCGACGATCAGGGCGGCCAGCCACGCGTCGACGACGTTGGCCAGGCCCAGGATGGCCGTGGTGATGAGTGTCGCGAGGGCGAAGAAGCCCAGCAGGCCGGCGACGCTGAACATGCCGATGCCGATGCCGGCGGCCTTGCCCTTCTGCGTCATCTCGGCCTGTGCGAGCCGGATCTCCGAGCGGATGAGGTCGGGGACCTGGGTGGTGAGCTGGTGGACCATTGCCCCGAGGGTCGGGTCCGCACTCTGGCTGTCAGTCATGGGATCCAACGTGCCACGCCTGGTGGCAGCATCCCTCACCCGCTCGGGTGTGGGTGTCCGCCCGTAGACTCCGCGACGTGGCAGGCAGGATCCGCGAGGACGACATCGCTGAAGTGCGCGAGAAGGCGCGGATCGACGACGTCGTGTCCGGCTATGTCACCCTCCGCAAGGCCGGCGGCGGCTCGCTCAAGGGCCTCTGCCCCTTCCACGACGAGAAGTCCCCGTCCTTCCACGTGACGCCCTCGCGTGGCTTCTTCCACTGCTTCGGGTGCCAGGAGGGCGGCGACGTCATCGCCTTCCTGATGAAGATCGACGGCCTCACCTTCGGCGAGACGGTCGAACGCCTCGCGGACAAGTACGGCGTCCAGCTGCGTCGCGAGGACGGCGACGGTCCGCCCGAGCGACCGCGCGGGCCGGCGCGGGGGCGGCTGATCGAGGCCAACAAGATCGCGCAGGAGTTCTACGCCGGCCATCTGGAAACGCCCGACGGCAAGACCGCGCGCGACTTCCTGACCCAGCGCGGCTTCGACCAGGACGCCGCGGCGACGTTCGGGCTCGGCTTCGCGCCGCGCGACGGCGAGGCGCTCGCCAAGCACCTGAGATCCCGTGGGTTGACCGACGAGGAAGGGATCGCCGCCGGTCTGGTGGCGAGCGGCCGTTCGGTGTACGACCGCTTCCGGGGGCGCCTGCTGTGGCCGATCCGCGACGCCAGCGGCGACACCATCGGCTTCGGTGCGCGACGGATCTTCGACGACGACAAGATCGAGGCGAAGTACCTCAACACCTCCGAGACGACGATCTACAAGAAGAGCCAGGTGCTCTACGGCATCGACCTCGCCCGCCGTGACATGGCAAGGTCGTCACAGGCCGTCGTCGTCGAGGGCTACACCGACGTGATGGCCTGTCACCTCTCCGGCGTCCTGACCGCGGTCGCGACGTGCGGCACCGCCTTCGGCGACGACCACGCGCGCGTGCTGCGTCGGTTCCTGCACGACCACGAGGAGTTCCGCGGCGAGGTGATCTTCACCTTCGACGGCGACGCGGCCGGGCAGGCGGCGGCGCTCAAGGCCTTCAACGGCGACCAGAACTTCGTCTCCCAGACCTATGTCGCCATCGAGCCGGACGGTCTCGACCCGTGCGACCTGCGGATCCAGAAGGGCGATGCGGCCGTGCGCGAGCTCGTCGCCAAGCGCCAGCCGCTCTACCGCTTCGTGCTCACCAACGTCGCCTCGAAGTACGACCTCGACCGGGCCGACGGCCGGATCGACGCGCTGCGTGAGGCTGCCGGCCTGGTGTCGAGCATCCGGGACAAGTCCAAGGTCGACGCCTTCGCCCGCGAGATCGCGGGGATGCTCGGCGTCGACGTCGACGACGCCCGCTCCGAGGTCCGCCGTGCCGCCGCGCGGGCATCCCGGCCGCCTACGGACCAGCGGACGGACCGGCGTGCCCCGCAGGCCGCGACGACGGATGAGCCGGCCGCGCCTCCGCGCCCGCAGGTCCCGAGCCTGCGCGACCCGCGCTTCGCGATCGAGCGGGAGACGCTCAAGATCGTGATCCAGCACCCGGCGTCCGTCGGCCGCGTGATCAACGGCGTCGGTCCCGACGACTTCAGCCACCCGACCTACCGTGGCGTGTGGGAGGCCGTGGCCGCCGCGGGTGGCCCGGCCGCCGGGACCGAGGACCAGGGCTGGAGCACCAAGGTGCGCTCGTCGGTCACCGATCCGGCGGTGTCCTCGGCCATCAGCGAGCTCGGTGTCGAGCCGGTCCTGACTCCCGATGCCCCGACCGCGACGTACGTCGCCATGCACGTCTATCGCCTGCAGGAGCTCACCACCATGCGCCGGATCGCGGAGCTGAAGTCGCGACTGCAGCGCACCAACCCGGTCGAGCACGCTGCGGCGTACAACAAGATGTTCGGTGAGCTGGTGGCGCTGGAGCAGTACCGCCGCAACCTGCGCGACCAGCAGGTGAAGACCCAGTGAGGTCGTTGCGGAAGAACGCCCCGGCGATCGCGATCGCGGTGGCGGCGGGGGAGCGCGTGCTGGCCTCGTGCGAGAGCGTCGACGGCATCGTGCTCGCGGGCACCCGCGACGCGTTCTACGTCGGCTCGGAGTCGGTGCAGCGTGTCCCGTGGGAGCGGGTCGAGGCGGCCGACTGGGACCGCGACGACTCCGTCTTCCGGCTCTCGCTCGTCGGCGAGTGGGGCGCGGAGAAGGTCATCCACTCCTTCGGCCTGACCGAGCCCGGGCGTCTGCTCGAGCTGGTGCGCGAGCGCGTCACGGCCAGCATCGTCCTGCAACGACACGTCTCCTTGGCGGGTCGTCGCGGGGTCCGGGTGATCGGTCGCAGGCCGCCGCGCGGCACCGGCGAGATCGACTGGTTCTTCGAGTACGACGAGGGCGTGGACCCCGCGGATGCGGCGGTGCGCGAGGCTTCCGTGTCGGCGCTGGCAGCAGCCAGGGCCGACGTCGGCCTCTAGATGTACCCGGCAGGGACGTTGGTGACACGGGTCTTGTGAAAGGTGAGGACCTCCGGGCTTA
>JBDSPC010000080.1:0-8148 GCA_039914485.1 Nocardioides sp. | reverse complement strand
GGCGACGTGGGCCGCCTCCAGGCCGAGGTGGTCGAGGAGCGCGAGGCCATCGGTGGCGAGGTCACTGACGGAGTACGGCGCACTGCCCCGTCCCGTCGAGAAGGCCCGCACCAGCTGGGCGCGACCGACGCGGGCCGCTATCCGCGAGGAGCGGCCGGTGTCACGGTTGTCGTAGCGGATGACGAAGAAGCCCGCGGCGGCGAGCCGCGTGCAGAAGTCGTCGTCCCACCAGATCATCGGTCCGCCCAGGCCCATCACGAGGAGCAGCGGGTCGCCGTCGACCGACCCGAAGGTCTGGTAGCAGATCTCCACGTCGGAGCTCACCGGGGCGAACATCTCCTCCGAAACCGCCACTGCAGGCGGGTTCTGGGATGCCGAGGCAGGAGAGCTGGTCATGTGTCCAGTCAACACGACCCATCGCGGGTCCTGACATCGGGATTCGGTATTTACGAGCCAAATGCGCTGTGCCGGGTGACTTCGGCGCTAGGTTCGCCTGTTGTGAGCCCTAACATCGTCGCGGACTTCCTGCTGCCGGACGGCTTCGATCGTCCGCGCGCGCACGCGGTCATCAACGAGGGACGAGTCATCGGCGAGGCCGGGCGATATGCCTGGGAGGCGATGACCCATCGCGGCGAGCGCCGCCATGCGCCGTACGCCACTCGAGCACCGGTTCGCGACGACGAGCCCGTGCTGCTGGTGCCGGGGTTCATGGCCGGCGACGGCACGCTTGCCCTGATGCGGCGGGCCTTGCAGCAGCAGGGGCTGCGCACCTATCGCTCGCACATCCGCGCCAACGTCGGCTGCACGCTCAATGTCGCGGCCCAGATGGAGATGCGGCTCGAGTCCATCGCCCAGCGGCGTGGGAGCAAGGTCCGCATCGTCGGCCACAGCCTGGGCGGGATGCTCGCGCGTGGGGTCGCCGCCCGACGGCCCGACCTGGTGTCCGGCCTGGTGACCATGGGCAGCCCGATGCTCGCGCCGGGCGCGCACCACGTGAGCCTGTCGGCGAGCGTCGCCATGCTGGTGCGACTGAGCCGGGCCGGCTTTCCCGGCTTGATGTCGGAGGACTGCGTCGCCGGCGCGTGCGCGCGCCAGAGCTTCGACGACGGTCGCGCCCCGTTGGCGGACACGATCGCCTTCACGTCGATCTACTCCAGGTGCGACGGCATCGTCGACTGGCGAGCGTGCATCGACCCGGGGGCGGTCCCGCTGGAGGTGCTCGCCTCGCACGTCGGCATGGCGCTCGACCCGCGAGTGATCGCGGCCGTCACGCGGGCCTTGCGGCCCGCGGTGTCAGTGGTCGAAGTCGATCGCGGAGAAATCGCGTAGCTTCGAGAGCTGGTGCTCGCTGGTGATCCGGCGGATCGTGCCGCTGCGCGATCGCATCACGAGTGAGTCGGTGGTCGCACCGTTGGCGCGGTAGCGCACTCCGCGCATCAGCTCACCGTCGGTGATGCCGGTCGCGACGAAGAAGCAGTCGTCACCGGTGACGAGGTCGTCGGTGCCGAGCACGAAGTCCTGGTCGAGGTTGTGGCCCGCGTCGAGCGCGCGCTGGCGCTCCTCGTCGTCCTGCGGCCACAGCCGGCCCTGGATGACGCCGCCGGTGCACTTCATCGCGCAGGCGGTGATGATGCCCTCGGGCGTGCCGCCGACGCCGAGCAGCAGGTCGACACCGGTGTCGGGACGGGCGGCCATGATCGCGCCGGCGACGTCGCCGTCCTCGATGAACTTGATCCGGGCGCCGGTGGCGCGGATCTCCTCGACCAGCTGGGCGTGGCGCGGGCGGTCGAGGATCACGACCGTGACGTCGGCCGCGGAGCTGCCCTTGGCCTTGGCGACCAGGCGGATGTTCTCGGCGACGGGCAGGCGGATGTCGACCACGTCGGCGGCCTCGGGGCCGGTGACGAGCTTCTCCATGTAGAACACGGCGGACGGGTCGTACATCGTGCCCCGGGGCGCCACCGCCAGCACGGAGATCGCGTTGTTCATGCCCTTCGCGGTCAGCGTGGTGCCGTCGATCGGGTCCACCGCGACGTCGCAGTGAGGACCGGTGCCGTCGCCGACCTGCTCGCCGTTGTAGAGCATCGGGGCGTTGTCCTTCTCGCCCTCGCCGATCACGACGGTGCCGTTCATGCCGATGCTGGAGATCATCACGCGCATCGCGTTGACGGCCACGCCGTCGGCGTCGTTCTTGTCGCCGCGCCCCACCCAGCGGCCGGCGGCCATGGCGGCCGCCTCCGTCACTCGCACGAGCTCGAGGGCGAGGTTGCGGTCTGGCGGCTGCGTCGACGGGCTCATGGGCCGCATGTTATCGGTCAGCGGCGATGGTCCCGTACCGACGCACGGCGGTGGCCTTCACCGAGAGCCACACCTCACGCCCGGGTGCCAGCCCGAGCTCGGCCGCGGCCTGCGGTGTGACGTCCGCCAGCAGGGGTGGCTCGGAGCTCACCAGGAGTCGTACGGCGTCTGCGTGCTGTTGCGCACTCGCGACCGATCCCTGCCACTGCAGACGTGCCGATCCCTCGGGGCGGCGCAGGCTGACGGTCACGTCGCGGGGCAGGAAGGTCGTGAACTCTTCGGCCTCCCGGATCAGGTTGACCCCCACGAGCCTGGCGACGTGGTCCGTCGCGGGCTGGGCTGCGACGTGCTGCGGAGTGCCGCGCTGGGCGACGACGCCGTCGTCGAGAACGAGCACCTGGTCGGCCAGCGTGAGCGCGTCGATCGCCTCGTGCGTGACCAGCACGGTGACGCCGTCGAAGGTCGCGAGGTACTGCGCGAGCTCGATGCGCAGGGCCATGGCGACGGTGACGTCGAGGCCGGCGAACGGCTCGTCGAGCAGGAGCAACCGCGGCTCGGTCGCGAGGGCGCGCGCGATCGCGACTCGCTGGGCCTGGCCGCCGGACAGCTCCTTCGGCTTCCGGTGGCTCAGGTGGCCGATGCCGAAGGCGTCGAGCAGCCCCTGTGCCTTTCGGTCTGCCCCAGGCCGGGATCGCCCCCTTGATCGCGGACCGAACGCCACGTTGTCCAGCGCGCTCAGGTGGGGGAACAGCAGCTGTCCCTGGAAGACCAGCCCGACCCCGCGGTCGCGCGCGCTCATCGTCAGGAGGTCCCGGCCGTCCAGGAGTGCGGTGCCGTCGGCCGGCACCAGCCCGGCGAGCGCCCTGATGAACGACGACTTGCCCGCTCCGTTGGGGCCGATGACCGCGACCACGCTGCCCGCCTCGGCATCGAGTGCGACAACGGCCCGGCCGGGGACGGTCAGGTCGGCCTGCAACCCCGGCCTTGTCGGCGTACGGCTCATGGCGTCCCCAGCCAGCGGTCACGGAGGAGGAGCAGGACGGCCACGGAGACGACGAGCATCACGAAGCTCAGCGCCAGGGCGGCGTCCTGGTCGCTCTGCCGGGTGACGTAGATCAGCGTCGGCATCGTCTGGGTGCGGCCGGGGTAGTTGCCGTTGAAGGTGATGGTGGCGCCGAACTCGCCGAGCGAGCGCGCCCAGCCGAGCACCATCCCGGCCACGATCCCGGGCAGGGCGAGCGGCACGGTGACCCGGCGGAACGTGGTCCAGCGGGACGCGCCGAGGGTGGCTGCCGCCGAGTCGAACTCCGGATCGGCCGAGCGCAGCGCGCCCTCGATCGCGAGGACCACGAAGGGCATCGAGACGAAGACGTGCGCGAGCACCACGCCCCACACGGTGAAGGGGAACGAGAAACCGGTCGCATCCAGCAGGGGTTCGCCGAGCAGGCCGGTGCGGCCGAACGCCGTACGCAGCGCGACGCCCGCCACGACCGGCGGCAGCACCATCGGGACGGTGACGAGCACGCGGACGAAGGTCCGGCCGCGGAAGTCGACTCTCGCGAGCAGCCACGCAAGAGGCAGTCCGAGCACGAGGCAGCACAGCATCGCGGCGGTCGAGGTGGAGAGGCTCAGCCAGAGTGCGGAGCGGAGCGGGGCGGAGTTCAGCTGGCTCGGCAGGGTGCGCCAGTCGATCGCCGCGAGCATGGCGAGCAGCGGGACAACCAACAGGAAGATCGCCAGCATCGCCGGCGCCAGGAGCAGGAGCGGAGGTCGGCCGAGCGGGTCGGCCCGGCTCGCGCTCCTGACCCAGGTGTCGCTCACGGGTTGGGTCACGGGGCCCCGAACCCGGCCTGCTCGAGGATGGCCCGGCCCTCGTCGGAGGCCACGTGGTCGACCCACTCCTGGGCGAGTTCGGCGTTCTCGGACTGCTCGAGCACGGTGGTGAAGTAGGACGTGAGCGCTGACTCGGCGCCGGGGATCGACACGGCCTCGACGCTGTCGCCCGCCGCGACGGCGTCGGTGGCGTAGACGAGGCCGGCGTCCGCCTCTCCCGAGACGACCTTGTCGAGGGTCGCGCGGACGTCCTCCTCGAGGCTGGCCGGCTCGGCGGTGATGTCGTTGCCCGCCAGGACCGCCAGCGCGACCTTGCCGCAGGGCACCTCGTCGGCGCAGCGCACCCACGTCGTGCCCTCGAGGTCGTCGAGCGACTCGATGCCGGCTGGGTTGTCGGCGGGCGTGACGATGGTCAGGACGTTGGTCGCGAACGTCTCGATGTCGCCGGTGACGCCGGCGTCCTCCACCAGCGACATCGAGGTCTCGTCGGCGGTGGCGAGGACGTCGCCGGGGGCGCCGTCGGCGACCTGCTCGGCGAGGTCCGTGCTCGAGCCGAAGGAGAAGGTCACGGAGGTGCCGTCGTGCCCGGCCTCGAAGTCGGTGGCCAGCTCCTCGAAGACGTCGGTCAGCGAGGCGGCAGCCAGCACCGTCAGGTTCTGCGGATCATCGTCGCCACCACAGCCAGCCAGCGGGACGAGCAGCGCCGCGACCACGACGTACGCGATTCGGACTCTCACCATGGGCACAGTGTGCCGCATTTGCGGTTTCCATGGGCGAATCAGTCCGCACTTGCGGTCACGGGGTCTCGATCACCACATTGGTCGACTTCACGGACGCGATGGCGCGCACCCCCGGCGCCAGCCCGAGCTCGTCCGCGGCATCGGAGCTCATCAGCGAGACCATTCGGTTGCTGCCGCAGACCATCTCCACCTGCGCCATCACGGTGTCCTTCTTGACCGCGGTGACGATGCCGGGGAGCCGGTTGCGAGCGCTGACCGAGCTCGCCCGGGTGCGGTCGCGGTCGGGCTCGTCGAGCAGTGACTCGGCCAGCGCGGCGAGATCGACACCATCGATCACGGCCGGACTGGTGCCGGTCGTCGACAGCCTGCCGGCGTCCACCCAGCGGCGTACGGTGTCGTCGCTGACGCCCAGGATCTCGGCGGCCTCGGCCAGGCGGTAGGTCGTCATGCGGTCATTGTCGCCGGTCAGGCCAGCAGGCTCAGCACAGCGACACCCGCGACCAGGCTGATCGGCGTGAGCGTCAGGGAGACCCGGTGGAACTCCCACGAGCTGACCTTGATGCCTTGTCGCGTCAGCGTGCGTCGCCACAGCAGGTTGGCGAGCGACCCGGTCCAGGTCAGGCCGGAGCCGATGTTGAGGCCGAGCAGCGCCGCGAGGACGGCCGTGGTGCCGAGCGGTGACAGCAGCGGGAGCAGCAGGAGCGTGGCCGACAGATTCGTGAGTACGGCGGCCAGGGCCGTGGCCAGGACCGCGATCAGGAGCAGGGAACCGAAGCCGGTGGCCGTGTCGGGGAGCCCGCCACCGACGTGCGCGCCGAGGGGTCCCTGGGCCAGCGCGGCGACCACGACGCCGAGTCCGAGCACGAAGATCGCGAAGCCGGGGTGGGCGGCGGCGGCGACGTCTCGGGGGCTCGTGACGCCGGTCGTCAGGCCCCAGAGTGCGAGGGTCGTTGCTGCGGCGACCGCGACCCAGGCGGGATCGACGCCGAACGGTGAGGTGGCAACGAACCCGACGAGCATCAGCGCGACCACGGTGACGGGGACCTTGAGGTGCGTCTCGGCCGGCGGTGCTGCTGGTGTCGTGGCCGACTGTGCGTCGCGCAGCTCCTTGCGTGAGAGCAGCCGCAGTCCGACGTACTCCACCAGCAGGACGACGGCGAGGACCGGCGCCATCCGCAGCGCGAACCCGCCGACGGTCAGGTCGAGGTGGGGGAGCGCGAGCAGGTTGGTGAGGTTCGAGACGGGCAGGAGGAGCGACGCGGAGTTGGCCATCCGCAGGCAGACCTGGGCGACCGGTTTCGTGCTCACGCCGTGGGTCAGTGCGGCGGTGATGGCCACGGGCGTGAGGAGCACGACGGTCGCGTCGAGGCTGAATACGGTGGTGACGACGGCGGCGAGCACGAAGGTGCCGGTGAGGAGTCGCACGGGGTTGTCCCGGCTCCACGTTGCGACGAGGGCCCCGGCGCTCGCGAAGACACCTGCACGGGCGCACACCTCGGCCACGACCAGGATCGCGACCAGGAAGACCACCACGGGCGTGAGATGTTCGGCGACGTCCTCGAGGTCATTCCGGGTGAGTGCTCCCGCCGCGACGACCGCGACGCTGGCGGCGACGGCGATGGCTGCCTCGACCCGACCACGCGGGTGTCGCAGGGCGGTGATCAACAGGGCCACGAGGGCGGTCGCGGCGACGACCGCGGCTCCGGTCTCGCCCACGGGAACGAGGGGTAGCACCGGCGTACCGTACGCCCGCCGATCAGCGCCTGTGAGAATGGTCGGCGTGAGTGAGAAGCCAGGCCGTTACCAGCGTTCGTCCAACGGCCTGATCGGGGCGATGATCGTGACGCTGCTGGCCATCGGCGCCTTCGTGCTCGTGCGGTCGCTCGTGCGCGCCGACGTCGACGTCGAGCCCGAGCCCGTGGACTACCTGGCGGCCGCCGAGGCGGCGCGGGGCGCGGGGTTCGACGTGGTCGCGCCGTCGTCCCTGCCGTCCGGCTGGATCGCGACCGCGATCGACCTGTCGCAGACCGACCCGCCGCGCTGGGGGTTGAGCATCCTCACGGACGACGGAAGGTTCGTCGGGCTCCGTCAGGAGGACGAGTCCGTCGACGACCTGGTCGAGGAGAACATCGACGACGAGGCTTCCTCGGGTGACGTGCTGGAGCTGGACAGTGTGGTCGGATCCGAGTGGGAGACCTGGAGCGACGAGGGTGGCGACACCGGCTATTCGATCGAGTACGGCGACGAGACGGTCCTCGTCTACGGGTCCGCGTCCGCCGCCGAGCTGCAGGATTTCATCGGGTTGCTGGAGCGCTGATGCTCGAGACAGGCCGCCTCCTGCTCCGCCCCTCGCGCGTGGCCGAGGCGGCCGTCCAGCGTGAGCTGTGGGCCGAACGTGATCCGCGCGTCCCACCGCACCGCCACCGTCTGGGACTGGAACATCGCGTCGCGCCGGGTGCTGGCCAAGCTCGGGTTCACCGAGACTGACCGGACCGAGGTGGACGAGGTCCGCGGGACGACCCTGTTCACCACGAGACCGCTCTGACGTCGTCCTTCGATTCGGTACGGCGGAGCCGGGACTGCGCCGATAGTGTGGCGGGGTGGCAGAGCCGTGGAGGATCCACGAAGTCGGAGTTTGGCTCTCGGCGTCGGAAGCGCGGGAGCAGGTGGCTTCCGCGTCGCACAGGGTGAGTTCGCCACCTGGCTGGAGAGCAGCGACGAATACGCGGATGAGGACACAGTTCCTCTCGACCTCGGCCTGCGCATCGTGGCCAGCGTCGTTGAATACGGGACGCCACCGCCGGATGTGGGTTGGCGCGTAGACCGTTGATCTGCTCCCGAGTTCGGGAAGGACGCAGGCGAACTCGAGGAACGGGTTGTGATCGATACCGTCTCGTTCATGGACCACGATCCGCTGGACGACATGCCACCAGAATCACGCACCGAGGTCGTGGCCGCCCTGCAGGCAGAACTCGACGTCGATGAGGCCGCCGCGGAGGACATCGTCCGATCCGCCGAGCCATTCTGGGATGCGATGGAACGCGCCGGCGGGCTGGTCGACGGCTGGGGCGGTGGCGAGTTCTGCCACCTCTTGCCACGTGTGCTCGGTTTCATCCGCGACGGGCCATAGGCGGCACCCGCCGGAGCTCGGTCGGCCTATGTGCGTCTGGTGAAGCGGTAGTCGCCGTTGGGGAGTTGCTGGGTGAGGTATCTGGTGTCGTGGGCGCGGTGGTGGTGGTGGCAGCAGAGGAGCGCTGCGTTGTCGAGATTGGTCGTT
>JBDSPC010000008.1:0-6214 GCA_039914485.1 Nocardioides sp. | reverse complement strand
TCCGTGAGGCTCAGGACGGTGCTGCCACCCGCTCGGCGAGGCGGACGGCGGCCGTGGTCGTCACGTCGGCCGTCTCCGGATCGGCGGCAGCCTGCTCCGGCACCAGCCCACCGAGCAGCGCGGCCGGCTGGGTGAGCCAGATCCACGCCTTCCACGGGTCCATGTCGGCGGCCAGCAACGGCTGCAGCACCGGCGTGAGGTCTGGCCGCGGCTCGCCCTCGGCTGTCAGCTGGAAGGCGGGCACGAGGACCTGACCGTGGTTGCTGATCACCAGCAGCCGATGCAGCGACGCGGTCTTGTGGATCATGAAGCGGGTCGCGTCGACGGACGTGCCGCGCACGGCGGCAAGTGACTGGTAGTCGAAGGCCGGCGTGGTCAGGAGCTCCTCGCGCAACCGTGCCTGCCGGGCCACGGCCACCAGAGAGATGGGTACGGCGTGGGCCGGCTCGTCCCCGGTGGCGTGCAACATCGCGTCGAGTGCCTCGAGCTGCTCGGCCGTCATCGCCTCGCCGGTCGCCGGGTCGGTCCACCCGGCCACGCCCTGGTCGTCGCGGGTGAAGGTCGGCAACCCGGCGGCGGACAGGTGTTCGGCGAGGCCGAGCTTCTCGAGCCAGTCGGCGATGCGCTCGCCCGTCGAAGTCATGGGAGAAGCCTGCCCCAGTCCTCAGGCGCGTCGGTAGGTGAGGTGCGTGACCTGCGGCGTGACGCGGCTGGCGACCGGCACCATCCGCACGTCCGGTGCGCCGTCGAAGACGCGAAGCCCGTCACCCACCGTGAACGGCACGACGTGCAGCCGCAGCTCGTCGACCTCGCCTGCGGCGAGGAAGCCGTTGAGGGTGCTGACCCCGCCCGTGATCGAGACGTTGCGATCACCCGCCGCGCTCTTCGCGAGCGCGAGCGCAGCATCGGGACCGTCGGTGACGAAGTGGAAGGTCGTGCCGCCCTCCATCTCCACCGACTCCCGCGGCCGGCTGCAGAGCACGAAGACCGGTCCGCGGTACGGCGGTTCCGGCCCCCACCACCCCGTCCACTCGAGGTCCCAGTCGCCGCGGTCCGGCCCGAACATGTGTCGCCCCATGACGAACGCGCCCGCGTCGAGGATCGCGGCCACCTCGTCGGCGTGCTCGCTCGCGTGCTCATCGAACATCCACGTGTGCAGGCGATGGCCGACGTGCGGCCCGAACGGGAACTCCAGCGACTGGTCGCGGCCGGCTCCCACGAGGTCGAGCGAGACTGCCATGTCTGCGGTGACGAGACCCATGACGTCACCCTAGGTACGCCGCATGGTCAGTGGCCACCCATGGCTGCAGTTGGCGAGTCACTCAGCGCGGGCGAGCACGCCCAGCAACGGTTCCGGCATCCGCTCCAGCGGGAGTGCGCCCGCGAGCAATCCGGCATAGCGCGACTTGCGGCGGGCGCCGGCGCTCAGGAACCGGCGCATCTGCGCCTCGAAGGGCTCGTCGCGCCAGGCCGCCTGCTTCTGCAACGTCTGGAACGAGCCGCGATCGCCCTGCGCGTCGAGCATCACCTCGATCGACTCGCGCCCGGACGCCCGGATCAGCTCGTCCTCCAGGTCCTCGACGCAGACGAAGAAGCCGAGTGCCTCCATCTCGGCCCGCGACTGCGGCTCCCCGACTCCGGCGACAGCGAGACCTCTCCGGAAGTACTCCTCCTCGGCCTCGTCGCACAGTCCGCCCAGGGACAGGTCGGCACCGTGCGGACCGAAGAGGAGGAGGTGGCTGGCCACCGCGTGCGCTCCTCCCATCGGCAGCACGACGACTCCCGCCCCGGCGAGGTCGAGGGACAGGCGACCGGCCAGCGTCTCGACCGCGACCTGGTCGCTGACGCCCTCGACCAGCACGAGCGACCGTGCGCTCGAGGCCCGGGCCAGGGCCGCGTCCCGAGCGACCAGTGGCGCGTCCGGTCCGTGCGGATAGCCGGCCAGCGCCTCGCGGGCGAGGCGTGCGCGGTCGGGTCCGAGAGCCATCCGGCCCATCGTGCCACCGCGGCGCTGTCGCCATCACCCGATGCGGATCCTGACCCAGGGACTGTAGGGCGAGGTGCCGACCGCGTTGGTGGCCGCGATGCGGACCTTGTAGCGGCCGGGATCGAGGTGCCTGAACACGGCCTTGCGCGCGGAACCCGGCTTCGTCCTGTCCCTGCCCTTGTTGATGTCGACGACGTATCGCGTGATCGGACTGCCGTTGGCGGTCGCGCCCTTCCACCTGACGATGACCTTCGTGCCGCGCGCGAGGAGCGTGGGTGCCTTCATGCGGCTCGGCGCCGCGGCCCCCGGCGGGGTCGGGGCGGGCGCTGTCGTCGGTGCGGGTGCGGGTGCGGGTGCGGGTGTTGGTGTTGGTGTGGGTGTCGCCGTCGACCCGGGCGCCCCGCCCACGATCGTGTCGGCACTGCTGGCGTCGTTGCCGGGGACGGCATCGGAGGCCGTCGTGTCGGCGCTCGAGGTGACGTGCACGATGCCGGGCGCGGACGGCGCCTTGAGGTGCACCGTCACCTGGCGGACGACGTCGAGCGGAAGTGTCTCGGCGGAACACACGAGTGTGCCCGAGCCGAGGGTGCAGGGCATCTGTGCGTCCACAGACTCGAAGGTCGCTCCCGCCCAGGTGAGCATCACGGTGGACCCGGGGGCCGAGTCGGGGCCGCTGTTGGTGAGCCGGGTGGTGTAGGCAAGGTCGTCGAGCGGGTCGGCGGTGGCCGGACCGTCGAGGTCTGCGGCAACGTCGGCCGACGTCACCGCCTGGCAGGACGTGGTCCCGGCGACGCAGGGCTGCCAGTCGACGTACGCGACGACCTCCGGGACGGGAGCGCACCCGAAGTCGGTGCAGACGTCACGGTCGCCCGGCTCGACCACCGTCGTGGGCACGCCACCGGCAGCGGGCAGCGTCACCACGGCGGGGTCGCCGCCCGCTCCGACGTTCACCGTCGCGGCCAACCGTGATCCGTCGGGTGACCACGCCACGCTCGTCCATCCCCTGCGGTCCAGGGTGGCGTGCGCAACGGCACCCGTGGCGACCGTGACGACGTAGATGTTCGGGTAGAACTCGGGGCCCGGGCCACCGAAGCCGTGCTCGCAGTCGAGAGAGGGGTCCGGGTCGACCGGCACGAGGCTGCAGGGCTGGGCGATGAAGGCAATCTTGGTGCCGTCCGGTGACCAGTCGAGCTTGTCGACGTAGCCGTTCACGTCGACGACCTTCACCCGGTTTCCGCCGGTGGCGTCGATGACGGAGATTCCTCCGGTCAAGTCGTCGGGATCCGCCGACGAGGAGTGGTGCGAGGAACCGAAGGCGATCCGGTTGCCCGAGGGCGACCAACGCGCGATCCACTTGAAGGTGGGGATGGTGGTCAACTGCGTGCGCCCGGTGCCGTTCGCAGCCATGGTCACGACCTGCTCGAACTCGCCGGCCACCGCGACGTAGACCACCTTCGACCCGTCGGGCGACCACGACGCCTTGATCGCCTCCGTGGAGACCGGGGTGCGACCGGTGCCGTCGGCGTTGAGGGCCACCGTCGTCCCGGGCCCGTTGAACATCTCCTGCTCCCACGCCAGCAGTCGGTTGCCGTTCGGGGACCACGCGGGACGGAAGATCCCGTTCCCGCCGACACTCGTGAGCCGATGGCGTCCGGTTCCGTCCGGGTTCACCACATAGAGCTGATGGTCGGGGGAGAACCCGCCCGAACCACCGACGTAGGCGATCATCCCGTTGGGGCCCGGCCACGCGCCCTGCGCGGGCGGTGGCGTGAGTGGAGCCACCCCGACAAGAGCCACGAGCAAGGCCGTCGACGCGGCCGCGAGGTGCCCGGTCCGATTCAGCATGCTGCCTCCCAGCGTGAATGCCCGGGACAGCGAGGGACGCTCACTTCCACGCTAGGCCTCGAGGGAGCTGGGCGGCATGCCCAAATCGGGTGGAGGACTCACCGATTCACTGGCGCGGTTCGTGGCAACGGTCCCGGGGCCTGACGTGCTCGAGATCGGATCCGGCCCCGGCTGGGACGCCAAATGCGCTCGACGAGGCCGGGCTGTGCGTTCGCCGTACGGACATCACGCAGGCCTTCATCGATCTCCAGCAGGAACGCGGGAAGGTCGTCGACCGGCTCGACGTGACGGTCGACGACCTGGCCGGTCCCTACGACGGCATCGTCTGTCTGGCCGTGCTGCAGCACGTGCCGAAGGACCAGCTGCCCGGCGAGGGGGAGCGCTGGGAGATCGGCGACTCCGGCAATCCGTACTACAGCGCGCTGTGGGACGAGGCCGAGTTCGTCGACCTGCTGGCCGAGGTCGGCCTCACCGTCGACTGGCGCGACTCGTCGAGCGACAGCGAGGACAGCGACTGGCTCTGGATCCTCGCCCATACTTGATTTGTTCAAGAAAAGGGAGCAGGGTGAGGGACGTGTCCACGTCCACCGCCGAGAGCCTCCTGCGCGGAGCCGGCCTGCGGGTCACGCAGCCGCGGATGGCAGTGCTCCGCGCGGTCGAGGCAAGCCCGCACGCGGACACGGCGACGGTGCTCGGCGGCGTCCGCACCGAGCTCGCATCGGTCTCGCACCAGGCCGTCTACGACATCCTCGACGCGTTCACGCGGACGGGCGTCGTACGCCGCATCCAGCCGGCCGGCTCGGTCGCGCGCTACGAGCTGCGGGTGGGTGACAACCACCACCACGTGGTGTGCCGCTCGTGCGGTGCGGTCGCCGACGTCGACTGCGCCGTCGGCTCCGCGCCCTGCCTGGACGCCTCCGACACCCAGGGCTTCGTCATCGACGAGGCCGAAGTGACCTATTGGGGCATCTGCTCCGTCTGCACCACCGCATCCTCCACTGCCAACAGCAACTGATAGGGACTCCCATGCCTGACGACCTGCCCAACGACTCCGCCGAGGCGCTCGACACCTCCGACAAGAACCAGGCCAACGCCGAGGTCGGCGAGATGAACCAGGACGCCCCGGCCGGTCAGTGCCCGGTGCTGCACGACGGCGGGAAGCACCCCACGCAGGGTGACGCCAACAGTGCCTGGTGGCCCGAGCGGCTCAACCTCAAGATCCTCGCCAAGAACCAGCCGGTGCTGAACCCGCTCGGTGACGACTTCGACTACCCCGCCGCCTTCGAGGCGCTCGACCTGAGCGCGGTCAAGGCCGACATCACGGCGCTGATGACGGACAGCAAGGACTGGTGGCCCGCGGACTTCGGCCACTACGGCCCGCTGATGATCCGGATGGCCTGGCACAGCGCCGGCACCTACCGCGTCCAGGACGGCCGCGGCGGTGGCGGCACCGGCCAGCAGCGCTTCGCGCCGCTCAACTCCTGGCCGGACAACGGCAACCTCGACAAGGCCCGCCGGTTGCTGTGGCCGGTCAAGAAGAAGTACGGCGCCGCGCTCTCGTGGGCCGACCTGATGATCCTCACCGGCAACGTCGCGCTCGAGTCGATGGGCTTCGAGACCTTCGGCTTCGCCGGCGGCCGCATCGACGCGTGGGAGCCCGACGACGACGTCTACTGGGGCCCCGAGACCGAGTGGCTCGGTGGCGACGAGGGTGGCCAGCAGCGGTACAAGGGTGATCGTGAGCTCGACAACCCGCTCGCCGCGGTCCAGATGGGCCTGATCTACGTCAACCCCGAGGGCCCGGAGGGCAACCCCGACCCGATCGCCGCTGCCCACGACATCCGCGACACGTTCAGCCGGATGGCGATGAACGACGAGGAGACCGTCGCGCTGATCGCCGGCGGCCACACGTTCGGCAAGACCCACGGAGCAGGCGACCCCGAGGAGCACGTCGGCCCCGAGCCGGAGGCCGCGCCGATCGAGACCGGCGGGATGGGCTGGCTCTCGACGTACGGCTCCGGTGTCGGCAAGGACGCGATCACCTCGGGCCTCGAGGTCACCTGGACCGACCTCCCGACCCAGTGGAGCAACCGCTTCTTCGAGATCCTCTTCGAGCACGAGTGGGAGCTCTCCACGAGCCCTGCCGGTGCCGCGCAATGGGTCGCCAAGGACGCCGAGGCGATCATCCCCGCCCCCGACGAGGGCGGCGCCAAGCGCGTCCCGACCATGCTCACGACCGACATCGCGCTGCGCGTGGACCCGGCCTACGAGCAGATCTCGCGCCGCTTCCTGGAGAACCCCGACGAGTTCGCCGACGCCTTCGCGCGTGCGTGGTTCAAGCTGACCCACCGCGACATGGGCCCCGTCGCCCGCTACCTCGGT
>JBDSPC010000073.1:0-11778 GCA_039914485.1 Nocardioides sp. | reverse complement strand
ACCGCTCCTCGGAGACCGCCACGGTCAGCGCGAGCACGGCGAGGAACATGACGACGGGTTCTTGTCTGACCGTGATCAGCCAGGCGCCGGCAAAGGCGACGTAGGTCGCCGCTGCTGGGGGCCATCGCGACGCCATTTCACCGACCACCGGTGCGAGCACCCCGCGCCGCAGCACCACCCAGGTGAGGCTGACGAGCAGGGCGACGAGTATGCGCAGGTGGGCGAGGTCGAGTCCGGCGGACTGGAGCACCGACAGGACCACCTCGTGCACGGCGCCCTGTGGCAACCAGGCGTCCTGGGCGGCGTAGAGCTCGCCGAACCGCCAGCGCTCGAGCAGCGTGCCGCTTCGATTGATGATCCAGCCGTCGTCGATCAACGACGGCGTGATCAGGGAGAGGCCGACGACGCCGATGGTCACGAAGCCGTCCACCGGTGCGAGCCTCGGGACCAGCGCCTTCCACCCTCGCCGTTCGGCCCGCGGCCACCGGGTCGGCAACCACAGCAGGACCGCCCCGACCACGAGGAGGACCAGGGCGACCAGGCCGATCGTCCAACGGCCCCACGAACGCGCGAGGCCGGTCTCCTGGGTGGTGATGTCGACGCTCGTGACCGACGGCGGATCGGAGGTGTAGAGGCCGAGGATCACCGGAGCGGCGACCGCGACCTCATCGCGGTCTTCTCCTGCGGAGATCTCGAGCTTTGATCCCTCGTGCGTGTACGTCGCGACGACGGTGCAGTCTCCCGGCGGTAGCGCGACCTTGGCGATCGGGCCGGTGGGAGCGGTCTGCACCTGCACCGCGTCGTCGACCGCAGACAGCTCGAGGCTCCCGGTGCTCACCAGGGACGTCTCGGTGTCGGGGAGCGATCGCGCCAGGTCGCACGTCGTCTCGATGGACATGCGCTCGGGGGCGCCGCGAGTCAACTGCAACGAGCCCGAGTCCTGGAAGGAGTCAGGGCGCCAGCTGATGGTCGAGCTGTCGAACCTGGCGGGCACGAACGCGAAGACCACGGACAGGACCAAGGAGATCAGCACCAGCAAGGTGCCGAAACGGGCGCGGCGGCGCAGGTAATGGTCGCCCCGTGTTGTCACGGGGCGATACTGTGCCATGCCGCACCGAGGTGCGTGCCCGATCGGTCGCAGCTAGGGGATCCGGGCGATCTTCTGCGTCGACCCGTTGCGTCCCTCGTAGCCCTCGGTCCACAAGACGTAGCCGTCGGTCACCGGGCCGCCCATGCCGAACATCGAGTCGTTGGTGCTGAGCCGGAGGAAGGTGCCGGTGTCGAGGTCGTAGGCGTAGTGCCCGGTCTGGTCGCGCCCGTGGCCGTAGACCAGCACCTGTCCACCGTTGTTCGTGGTGCCGCTGAGGCTGGCGTCCTGGATGGTCACTACGGGTTCCCCGGTCATCGTCACGATCTGGAGGCGGTCGTCGCGCTCGCCACCGCCCTTGCAGAAGAGGGACAGCACGATCTTGTCCTCCTCGAGGTCGATGCCGTGGTGATTGCAGCCGGCGTCCGGTCCCGGGTCGAAGGACGTCTCCTCGCCGGTGGCGAGGTCGCGGACGAAGACTCGGGGTTCGGTCCCGTCCGTCCACACGAGATGGCCCTCGTCGATGGCGAAGCTGCCGACTCGCAGGCCCTCCGCTCGCACGTCCGCCGGGTCGCTCAGCGAGACCGACCACAGGTCGGTGGGTCTGCGCATCAGGTCGTTGGGATCACCCTCGCCCGTGCCGGCCGGGACGTCATAGGCCGCGACATACAGGCGTCCGTCCGGTCCCATGCTCATCCCGACCGGGGTGGTTGGCGGCAGGGCCGGCCAGGACACCTCGCTCCAGGTCGACGTGGCGCGGTCGAAGATCACCACACCCGTCCCGAACTTCGTGGTGGTGGTGGACGCGTTGCCGCCGAAGTAGACGATCCGGTCCCCGGTCGCCTCGAGCAGCGAGTTGACCGGGTAGGTCAGGTCGGGGAGCTGCGACTCGCCGCCCGACTCGAGGTCGACCAGCGACATCTCGGCCACGTTGTCCGCGCCGTGCGGTCCGTCGCGGAAGACCGCGAGGCCGTCGGTGGTGATGCCGTCGACGTACTGACCGCTGCCCTGATCGAGGTCCTCGTTGACGTGGCTGAAGACCGTCTCGAGATCGGCCGTGGTGGCGTCGGCGAGGTGCAGGGTCCGTCCGTCCTGCGGCAGCGGCGGCGCGGGCGTCGCCCTGTCCGGGCCGTTGCGATCCAGGGCCAGTGCGGAACCGCCGATGACGGTGGCCACGATTGCGGCTGCGGTCCCGACTGCGACGGCCCGCCGGCGGCGGGTCCGCGAGCGACCGGCTCGCAGCAGGGCGGTCGCGTCGAAGGCGGCGTACGGCGCATTCTCGCTGCTCTCATGGAGCAGGGAGCGGAGTTCGTTCACCATGACGAGGTCCCCTCGTTGAGGATCACGAGGTCGCCGATCGGCGACTCGCTGAACATGGATCGCAAGGAGTCGAGGGCGCGCGAGGTCTGGCTCTTGACGGTGCCCTGGCTGCAGCCGAGGGCCGCGGCGGTCGCGGCGACATCGAGGTCCTCGAAGTAGCGCAGGACGACGCAGGCGCGTTGACGGGCCGGCAGCTTCTCCAGCGCGACCATCAGTGCGCGGCGGGCGACCACCGACCCGGCGACGTCCTCGCCGGACGGCAGTGACGCGTCGGCCTCGGTGGCGTACTCCTTGCTCGACCGCTTGCGCGCCGAGTCGAGGAAGGCGCTGACGACGGCCTTCCTCGCATACGCGTGCTCGCCGCCGGTGCGCCGCATCCTCGGCCACGCGACGTACACGCGGATGAGTCCCTCCTGGACGTGGTCCGAGGCGAGGTCCCAGTCGCCGCAGAGGAGAAAGGCGGCGCGCCGCAGGCGAGGGCGAGCCGCCTGCGCGAACTCGACGAACGCCAACTCGTCAGCCGGCTTCATGCGCCCTCCCGAGGGGTGCTGGTGCGATCCATGCTGGGTGAACGAGGTGAGTACGTCGAACGGTTGTCGCTAGGGCAGCACCAGTCCGTCGAACGGCTCGTCGCAGTCGATCCGGAACTGACGTCGCTCCAGATCGAGGTGCAGGTAGACGCGGTAGGAGCTGCAGGCGATCGCGACGAGGCGGTACTTCGCGAGCAGCTCGCCGCGCACCTCGTCGGTGCCCGTCTCGGACCACTCGTCGAGCCGCTTGGACTGCACGAACCAGGTCGGGGCGTCGGGGCCGTCGAGCACCTCCTCCAGCTCGGCGAGGTCCGGGTCGAGTGTTCGCATCGGCAGTGACCACAGGTGCTCGTACGGCGAAGGCAGCCCGCTCGCCCATTGCAGGTCAGCGCGCCCGCCGTACACGAGAAGGGTGTCGCCGGGCTCGGCGGCGGCCGCGATGGCGCGACCGGTGAGGTGCTCGGTGGGGAGGTAGTTGTCGATCGTGCGCTCCCACTCGACGAGCGCCAGCACCGAGCTCAGGACGGTGAAGGCCACCAGGACCCGGGTGGTGAGGCCGACCCAGTGTCGCCAGTGGCGACTCATCAGCTGTTCGTCGGCGATCAGCAGGCCGAGGCACAGGGCCGCCGGTGCGATCGGTACGAGCAGATAGGTGCGCCAGTAGCTCCCGCTGAGGAACACCCCGGCCGTGTCGACGACGAGCATCGCGCCCACCGCGGCGGCGGGGACCGTCGCCCGGCGGAGCAGCCGGGGGAGCCGGAGCACGAACCACAGGGCCAGCACGGCCAGGCCGGAGACGAGCGCGACGAGCAAGAGGGTGTGGATGCGGGCGTCCACGGTGCTGGACGGCTGCTCGGCCAGCACGGTGCTGGCGTCGAGCCGGAAGCCGAGGGTGACGTAGGCGAGCGTCGAGAGTCGGACGCCCGCGGCGAGGCACCACGCGATCGTGGCGAGCACGGGAATCGATGCGCCGCCGATGGCGGCGCCGGCGAGCCGCACGAAGTCGCGACGCTCGAGCCGCGACGTGGCCAGGGCGGCGACCAGCAGGACACCGCCGAAGACGAGCCCCCCGAAGAGGTTCTGCTTGAGCCCGATCGCGAGGGTCGCCAGGGCTCCCGCGGCCGCCGCGTGCGTGAGGGAGTTGCGCAGCAATGCGTTGATCGCGAACCAGCAGGACGCCATCACGACCGGCAGGCCGAGGATCTCGCCCTTGGCGACGACGGGGTCTATCGCGGCGTGCGACGTGAGTGCGGCCGTCGCGACGGCCACCCACGCACCGATCCGGTCGGCGTCGCGCGCCCCGGCGTACTCACCCAGACGTCGCGCCGTGCCCGCGGCCGCGAGCACGAACAGGGCCGCCGCGAGGGCGGCGAAGACGCGGATGAAGTAGGGACCGCCGATCCAGTCGCTGAGCTTGAAGAGCGCGATGATCGGCGGCGGCCGATCCACCCAGTAGGTGCCGAACATGCTGTCCGGCTCGGGGTGCCAGGCGCGGGCCACCAGCAGGAAGCCCGCCTCGTCGGGGCGCAACGGCCACTGCAGCGAGGGGATCCGGCCGAGCACGGCCGCGATCATCGCCAGCGCGACCACGACGCGAGGTGTCGGTCGGGTCAGCGGCATCGGGCCATTGTGCAGGGTCGGGGCCACGAGGATTTTCGCGGGCGAAACATCCGGGAACCCGGTTGGCAACATGCTCCGCCCAGAGTGGTCGCATGTTGTGGCGAGTGAGGACGACGATGCCGGACCGACCCGGAGCGCTGGCGACCCTGGCGCAGGAGTGCGGTGCCGCGGGCGTGAACATCCTGGCGATGCAGGTGTTCCCCGGTGTGGAGGCGGTGACGGACGAGCTGGTGCTGGAGGTGCCGCCGTCCTGGGGTGCCGACGAGGTGGGTGCCCTGGTCGAGCGAGCAGGTGCCCGGGCGGTCGTCTCGCACCCCTGCACCGAGGAGGCCCTGGTCGACCAGCCGTCGCGCTATGTCGAGGCGGCCCGCTCGATCCTCGGACAGCCGGCGCGCTTCCCGGAGGTGGTCGCGGCGCTCTTCGACGCGGAGCCCGAGCCGGCCGACGGGCCGACGGTCCTCGACTCGATGGAGATGACCGTCGGCGACGTGTCGGTGCAGATCCACCGCGAGGCACCGTTCACCGCGACCGAGCATGCCCGCGGCACGACGATGGCAGGGCTGGTCAGCGACGTGCTGCAGCGGGGCAAGGAGATCGCCACGGCTCCCGGGCCGGGACGGCGACTCGGCACGGGCACCGCGCCGGACTACGTGACCACGAGCCACGGGGTGACGGCGGAGGTCGAGGGTACGGCGGTGGGGCGCGCCCTCCTCGCCGAGCTCGTCGCTCCCGGCAGCCGTCGACTGGCACTCGAGGTGGACCCCGCCTGGCGCCGCCGGGGCATCGGCTCCCGGCTGCTGCTGGAGGGCGCCAAGGCCGCGGCCCGGCTCGGTGACGACGAGCTGGTGCTGGTGACCAGCGCTGACAACCAAGCAGTGCTGCCGATGGTGTTGGGGTCGGGCCTGCGCGGGCGGATCCGGATGTCGGGTGACGAGCTGAGCGTGCGCGTCCCGCTGCGAGACCTGGAAGCAACGCGGCACTGAGCGGGCATTAGACTCCGGGGGGTGGAGATCCCCGAGAAGTTTGCCGTGCTGGGCCTCACCTACGACGACGTCCTGCTGCTGCCGGGTGAGTCCGATCTGGCCCCCGCCGACATTGACACGACCTCGCGCCTGACCCGCGAGATCTCGCTCAAGGTGCCGCTCATCAGCGCCGCCATGGACACCGTCACCGAGTCCCGGATGGCGATCGCGATGGCCCGCGAGGGCGGGATCGGCGTCCTGCACCGCAACCTCTCGATCGAGGACCAGGCCTACCAGGTCGACCTCGTGAAGCGGACCCAGACGGGGATCATCTCCAACCCCGTCACCATCGGCCCCGACGCGACGCTGGAGGACCTCGACCGGATCTGCGGCGAGTACCGCGTCTCCGGGCTGCCCGTGGTCGACCTCGACAACCGCCTGCTCGGCATCATCACCAACCGCGACCTGCGCTTCACGCCGGTCGCCGAGTGGGCCACCACCAAGGTCAACGAGGTGATGACGTCCGAGGGCCTGATCACCGGCCCGGTCGGCGTCTCCCGCGACGAGGCCACCTCACTGCTGCGCGCGCACAAGCGCGAGCGGCTCCCGCTCATCGACCCCGACGGCCGCCTCGGCGGCCTGATCACGGTCAAGGACTTCGTGAAGTCCGAGCAGTTCCCGCACGCCTCGAAGGACGGCGACGGCCGGCTGCTCGTCGGTGCCGCGATCGGCTACTTCGGTGACGCCTGGGAGCGGGCCACGACCCTGGTCGAGGCGGGCGTCGACGTACTCGTCGCGGACACCGCTCACGGCCACGTCCACCTCCTCCTCGACATGGTCCGCCGACTCAAGTCGGATCCCGCGACCAAGCACGTCCAGGTCATCGGCGGCAACGTCGCCACCCGCGAGGGCGCCCAGGCGTTCGTCGACGCCGGGGCCGACGCGGTCAAGGTCGGCGTCGGGCCGGGCTCGATCTGCACGACCCGCGTGGTCACCGGTGTCGGCGTCCCGCAGGTCACCGCGATCTACGAGGCCTCGCTGGCCTGCAGGCCGGCCGGCGTCCCGGTGATCGCCGACGGCGGCATGAAGCACTCCGGCGAGATCGCCAAGGCGCTCGTCGCCGGAGCCGACTCGGTGATGCTCGGCTCGCTGCTCGCGGGCTGTGAGGAGTCGCCCGGCGACCTCGTCTTCGTGAACGGCAAGCAGTTCAAGTCCTACCGCGGCATGGGCTCGCTGGGCGCGATGTCGAGCCGGGGCAAGAAGTCCTACTCCAAGGACCGCTACTTCCAGGCCGAGGTCACCAGCGACGACATGATCGTGCCCGAGGGCATCGAGGGCCAGGTCGCCTTCCGCGGCCCGCTCGGCGCCGTGGCCCACCAGCTGATCGGTGGCCTTGCCCAGTCGATGTTCTACGTCGGTGCCCGCACCGTGCCCGACCTGCAGGAGCGCGGCCGGTTCGTCCGGATCACGTCGGCCTCCCTCAAGGAGAGCCACCCCCACGGCGTGCAGATGACGGTCGAGGCGCCCAACTACTCGGGCAACTGAGCCTCGCGGAACGAGATCTCGGGGAAGTCGGCCCGGCCCATGCCGGCGTAGTTGCGACGCAGGTCCAGCACGTGACCGGTCCGGCTCCCGCCGTCTCGCTGGCCCACTCCACCAGTGCCCCGGCGACCTCGATGCAGTGGTCGACGAACTCTCGAGCCGACCAGGTCTCCGGTGCGGGTTCACGGAGCCATCACCGATAGGCTGCGGCAGTGACTGAGATCGAGATCGGCCGAGCCAAGCGCGCCCGTCGCGCCTACTCCTTCGACGACATCGCGATCGTGCCCTCGCGGCGCACGCGCGACCCGGAAGAGGTCAGCACCGCCTGGCAGATCGACGCCTACCGCTTCGAGCTCCCCGTGATGGGTGCCCCCATGGACTCGGTGATGTCGCCCGCGACCGCGATCGCCTTCGGCAAGCTCGGCGGCCTGGGCGTGCTCAACCTCGAGGGTCTCTGGACGCGGTACGACGACCCGTCGGACCTGCTCGAGGAAGTGGCCGCGCTCCGGGGCAGCGACGCCACCCGCCGCATGCAGGAGATCTACACCGAGCCGATCAGGGCCGAGCTGATCACTGCCCGGCTCCAGCAGATGCGCGAGGCCGGCGTCACGGTCGCGGGGTCGCTCTCGCCGCAGCGCACCAAGGAGTTCGCGAAGGCGGTCGTCGACGCCGGGGTCGACATGTTCGTCATCCGCGGCACGACGGTCAGCGCCGAGCACGTCTCCTCGCAGTTCGAGCCGCTGAACCTCAAGGAGTTCATCTACGAGCTCGACGTGCCGGTGATCGTCGGCGGCTGCGCGACCTACCAGGCCTCGTTGCACCTCATGCGCACCGGTGCTGCCGGGGTGCTCGTCGGTTTCGGCGGGGGAGCGGCCCACACGACTCGTACAGTCCTGGGAGTTGCGGTGCCGATGGCGAGCGCCGTTGCCGACGTCGCCGCCGCCCGTCGTGACTACCTCGACGAGTCGGGCGGGCGATACGTCCACGTCATCGCCGACGGCTCGATCGGACGCTCGGGCGACATCGCCAAGGCCGTCGCCTGCGGCGCCGACGCGGTCATGGTCGGCTCACCGCTGGCGCGCGCGACCGATGCACCCGGCCACGGCTTCCACTGGGGCGGGGAGGCGCACCACCCCGAGCTGCCGCGCGGCGAGCGTGTCGAGTTCACCCAGGTCGGCACGATGGAGGAGATCCTCTTCGGGCCCTCACGCGTTGCCGACGGGACCATGAACCTGATCGGTGCGCTGCGGCGGTCGATGGCTACAACGGGCTACACGGAGCTCAAGGAGTTCCAGCGCGTCGAGGTCGTCATCGGTTGACGGATGATCGCCTGCTGACACGCCCCTTCGTGCTGTTGGGCGTGGCCGACCTGGCCTACTTCACCGCGGTCGGCGTCGCCGTACACACGCTTCCGCTCTACGCGACCGGTCCGATCGGCTCCGACGAGGCCGGGGCGGGGCTGGCCTTCGGTGCCTTCGGGGTGACGGCGCTGCTGTGTCGTCCGTTTGCCGGGAGGCTGTCGGACAGTCGGGGACGCATCCCGTTGATGATCTTCGGGGGCCTGCTGGCCGGGATCGGCATGCTGCTGATCCCGTTCGCGTCGTCGCTGACGGTGCTGGTCGCGATCCGGCTGCTGCAGGGCGTCGCCGAGGCGGCGTTCTTCGTGGGGTCCTTCGCGCTGCTGGCCGACATCGCGCCGCCGGACCGGATGGGCGAGGCGATCTCCTACAACTCGCTCGGCCTCTACCTCGGCCTTGCGTTCGGCCCGCCGGTGGGCGAGGCACTCCTGTCCGAGTGGGGGTACGGCGTCGCGTGGGCCGGCGCCGCCCTGTTCTGTGCCGTCGCGGTCGGCCTGACGTTGCTGATCGGTGAGCCGTCGCGGGACCGCACCCTCGACGGTCACGGGAAGCTGATCCACCGACCGGGGATCCCGGCCTCGCTCGGGTTCTTCGCCTCACTCGCGGCCATCGGCGGCTTCCTCGCCTTCGCCTCGCTGCACAGCGCGGAGGTGGGGATGGAGAACACGTCGCTCGCGCTGCTGGTCTACGGCCTGGTCGTCGTCGTCTGCCGGATCGTCTTCGCGCGACTGCCGGACCAGGTGCCGTCGCTCCCGCTGGGGATGGCGTCCCTGGTCGCGATCGCCGTCGGGCTGACCGTGATGGCGCTGTGGCTCACCCCGGTCGGACTGATGGTCGGCGTGGTGGTGACCGCGGTCGGGGTGACCTTCTCGACGCCGGCGTTCTTCTCCGCGATCTTCGCCACCGCGTCCCCGTCCGAGCGGGGTGCCGCTGCCGGCACGGCCTCCGCGTTCATCGACCTCGGCCTCGGGTTCGGCCCGATCTGCCTCGGCCTCGTCGCGCGCTCGGAGGGGATCCCGGCCGCGTTCCTGACGGGTGCGGGCTTCGCCGTACTCGGTGCCGTGTGGGTGGGCTGGCTCAGCACGCGGCCTGTCAGGGTTGCCGCATGAAGGTGCCGAGCACGGCTGACGCAGTGTCGGCATCGGTCGCGTGTGCCCGAGCGCTGGGCCTGCCCGCGGACGACCCGCAGGTGATCGCCGAGGGCTACAGCGTCCGGGTGCGGCTCAGGCCGGCACGCGTGGTGACCCGCGTCGTGACTGTGGGCCGGGAACTACGCCCGGACCCTCTTCCGTGGCTCGAGCGGGAGGTGTCCGTCGCGCAGTTCCTGGCGACGTCGGGTGTTCCCGTCGTCGCCCCCTGGACGGACCCCGGGCCGCACCTCGCCGAGGGTCTGGAGGTGTCCTTGTGGGAGTGGGCCGAGCACGACGCCAGCAAGGTGTTGCCCGCCCAGTTCGGCGCGATGCTCGGGCCGTTGCACGAGGCGCTGGCCACCTACCCCGGCGAGCTGCCGACCCTGGTCGGTCCGCTCACCGACATCGCCACGGCCCTGACCGTGTCGTCGGACGCGACCCTGCACCGCGCCGCGGCAGAGCTCGTTCCGCTGGCCGAGTCCTGGCCGCGACGTCCGCTGCACGGGGACGCCCACACCGCAAACGTGCTCATGACGCCCGACGGTCCTCGATGGACGGACTTCGAGGACGTGTGTGTGGGGCCGGTGGAGTGGGACCTGGCGTCCATGACGATCACCGACGAGGCCTTGGCCGCCTATACCGGGCCCATCGACCGACCGCGGCTGGACGACTGTCGTGACCTGCGCCGGCTCCAGATCCTGGCGAGCCTCCTGGTCGGGGGCTACGACGAGCCGGCGCTGCACCAGAAGCTCGTCACCCACTTGGATCAGCGTGTTGGGACTGCTCGGTAGGTTTCGGGCATGGACCTCTTCGAGATCGACGAAACCCGCCGCATGAGCCGTGAGGACGCGGCCGCGCGCCTGCGGGAACTGGCCGATGCGCTGGCGAAGAACAACTCGGTGGAGTTCGAGCGCGGCGGGAACCGGATCACCGTCCGGGTTCCCGACGAGGTCAACCTCAAGGTCGAGGTCGAGCTCGGTGACGAGAACGAGCTGGAGATCGAACTGACCTGGTGAGCAGCCCGCGGTGTCGGTCGAGGCGGCGTCAGGTCACAGGACTTCGGCACGCAGTCGGCCGGCGAGGACAACCGCGGCTTCGATCTCAGCCCTGCGGATCGAGACGCTCTCGACGCTGAAGCCGAAGGGCATCTCGAGAGAGCGACAGAATTCCGCGAGGTCCTTGGCCGTCGCGAGGCAGTGAGCGGAGGACGCCTCGAGGGTGTCGTCACTGTGGCGAAGCGCGTTCTCCATCCACCGCGGCACATCCACGCCCAGCCAGCGCAGGAACTCAAGCGTCTTGAGCGACCCGCAGACGGACAGCGTGAAGATCACCGGCGCCGGCTCGAGCCCGCGGTCGCGGCAGGCGTAGTAGTAGTCGGAGACCAGGTTGCGGGCAGCCTGGGCGTCGTAGACGACCTGGGTGATGAAGAACGAGCATCCGCGATCGACCTTGGCCAGGAGGCGGACGTGTTCCTCGGCCCCGGCGGCGTGGCGCTCGGGAATCGCGACGCCGCCCAGAAGCACTGCGGGCCTCGAACGACTACGCAGAGCCTGGGCCTGGGCAAGGGTCGTCTCCACCGGCATCTCCCGTGACGCCGCACCCACGAAGACCGTGGACACCCGCTGCGGGTCCTGATCGTGCAGCCAGGTCTCCAGCTGCGGCTGGGTGTACTTGCCGACACAGCGATAGACGATGACCGACTTGTCCCACGCGCCCAAGTGATGTGCGAGGTACTCGGCCGGGTCGAGCGTCGGGAGATAGGGGAAGGGACGGCTCGCGTCGGTCCGTTCGCTCTCGTCGACGATGTCGTAGATCAGCAATCCATCCAGGTCGAGTCCGGCGAGGCGTTCGAGGGTGACGTCCGCGATCCCCTGCGCCTCTTCGGCAGTGACCGAGTGCCGGGGCGGCGTGAGGCCGAACAGGAGGTAGTTGCTCTCACGGCGAGCGAGTCGGTCAGCCAGATGAGCGGGGAGAGCGTCAGGCACGTGCCGGACGATACGGCGATCAGATCACTCGCGCCTATTGGCGGCGGACCTGGTGCCGGCAACCGCTGCCCGGCGTCGGTCGCGTGGGTGTGACGTCGATCGTGCCGGTCTCGAGTGGCGTGTAACGCCAGCCGGCATGTGTCTTGAGCTGGTGGTGATGGCGGCAGAGCGGGGCGATGTTGCAGTCGCACGATGCGCCACCACTGGTCGGGTCGTCGTGGTTGAAGGCGACGATGTGGTCGTG
>JBDSPC010000059.1:0-3361 GCA_039914485.1 Nocardioides sp. | reverse complement strand
CCGGTCTCGACGCCCGTGTCGTGGGACGAGCTGGCCACGCTCACCTCGCCGACCGGGCTCAACCTCTTCACGGTGCCCTCGCGACTCGCCTCCGACGGCGATCCGTGGGAGACGATCGACGACGAGCACTTCTCGCTGCAGCCGTTGCTGGACCTCTGGGATGCCAACCCGGTCGAGCTGAACTACCCGCCCGACCACCCGAAGATGCCCGGCGAGCCGCCGCGGGTCCAGCCGTCGAAGAAGGTCGCCTCCCACTGGGACGCGGACGGCAACCGGGTCGAGGGCAACTGAGCCCGCGTCGACTAGCCTCGCCTGCGTGAGTCCCCACCTCCTCCTCGTCACCGGGTCCGGCCGGTCCGGCACGTCGAGCGTCGCGGGCGCCCTGAAGCGGCTCGGCCTCCATGTGCCGCAGCCGGAGGTGCCGGCGGACGAGAAGAACCCGCGCGGCTACTACGAGCCCGAGTGGGTCACCGAGTTCCACAAGCGCGTGCTCAACCCGGTGCCGGTGCGCACGATCGACACCCGCCCGACCGCCGGCGCGATCGCCGCCGAGGCGGGCAGCAAGCCCGAGGTCGAGGCGGAGCTGCGGTCCTGGCTGAGCGAGCAGCTGGACGCGGAACAGATCCTGATCAAGGATCCGCGCGCGTTCTGGATCCTGCCGGTGTGGACACGCGTCGCGGCCGACCTCGGCGCATCCGTCAGCACGCTGACGATGCTGCGACACCCGACCGAGGTCGTGCGCTCGCGCGACTCTGCCTACCTCACCGAGCAGTCGCCGACCTTCCGTCGCCAGCGCGAGACCGCCAACATCGCGGCCTGGGTCAACGCCGCCTTCGAGACCGAGCGCTCGACGCGGTCCCTCGATCGGGCCTTCGTGCGGTACGCCGACCTGCTGGCCGACTGGCGGACCGCGCTGCACCGCGCGGGGGACCAGGCGGGGTTGACCTACAACGCCGACCTCACGACCCGCGAACCGCACGACGTCGACGACTTCATCGACGCGAAGCTCAACCGCTCTGCCATCACCTGGGACGACATCGCCGTGCCGGCCCAGCTGCGCGAGCTCGCCGAGCGCACGTGGGAGGCGATGAACACGCTCGTCGAGTCGCCTGCTTCTCCGGACGCGATCGCGTCGCTGGGTGAGCTGCAGGAGGAGTACGTCGAGCTGTTTGACTTCTCCGAGGCGATCGCGATGGACGCGACGACCGCGCGTGTGGCCGAGGGGCGCCGAGACGTACGCCGCAAGAAGGACGCGCAGCTCGCGGAGCTGCGCGCCGAGCTCGAGCTGGCGCGGACCGCTCCCGGCCGGCGCTCGCCGTTCCGGCGTCGCTGACCCCCTTCTTTCGATCCATGTGACGAGGGTCACAATTTTGGCTGTCGGCGTGGCACGTGCTACTCGACTGCACCCGTGTGACTGATGAGGCACTGCACAGAATCGAATCGCTCGCCCTTCGAGGAGCAGGATCTACCGATGATTGGGTACTGATGCGAGGCGTTGTTAGCCTCCATCCTTCTCGTTACTCACCGGTCCTCACTGGTGACTGACGGGGTGCACTCGTTCTTTTTGTGCTGCCGTACTGGGAGGTCGGTGGCGTCTGGCCCGGATTCCGCATGGAACCGCTGGCCGGCGAAGAGCGTGGGTCGAGCGCCTGCGAGGCGCGACAGATGAATGGCCGGGGGGCCTGTGCACAAGCCTCCCGCTGTCCACCCTCGGGAAATCTGGAGTTTCCATGTCACCCCTCGCATCACATCGCAGAACACCGCGCCCCAATGTCGTGAAAGTGCTCATCGGCGCGATCGCCCTGAGCGTCATCGCAGGCCTGCCGAGCATCCTGAGTGGCGGCCCGGCGCTGACGCCGGCGGCGGCCACGACCAGCTACGGGATCTGGTCCGAGTCCGTGGTCCCCGAGGTTCCTGCCTCGGCTGATGAGTCCACCATGACCCTCGGTGTCGAGTTCGCCAGCGCCTCAGCCGGAGTGATCAGCGGCATCCAGTACTACGGCACCGCCGCGAACGCCGGCACGCACACGGGTCAGCTGTGGGGCCCGACGGGCAAGCTGCTTGCCTCGGTGAAGTTCGCCAGCGACTCGAGCGCTGGCTGGAAGACGGCGACCCTGTCGCGACCGATCAAGGTCCGCGCCGGGACCCGGTACATCGCGTCGTACTCCGCGCCGCGTGGTCGCTACGCGATCGACGAGAACAGCCTGGGCGGCGGCAAGACCGTCACCTCCAAGGCCCTCACGGCCCTCCGCGGCACCTTCGTCGCCGGCACCGGTCGCCCGACGCGCACGCTGAACGACTCGAACTACTTCGTTGACGTCGTCTTCTCGCCGACCGGCACCAGCACGCCGTCCCCGACGCCAACTGCCACGGCGACCGCGACGTCCACGCCGACCGCGACGTCGACGCCGACCGCCACGTCCACGCCGACCACAACGTCCACGCCGACCACCACGTCCACGCCGACCACCACGTCCACGCCGACCACGAGGCCGACGACCGGCTACCCCGACGCCACCAACACGGGCGTGCCGGCCGGGACCTCGCTGACCGCCTACACGGGGCCGACGACGATCTCCACGCCGGGGACGGTCATCAGCGGCAAGACCATGGGTTGCATTCGTGTGACCGCGCCCGGCGTCGTGATCCAGAACTCGCGGATCTCGTGCGCCGGCGGATACGCCGTCGAGGTTCCCGACCGCGACGGCCCCATGTCAGCACCCCTCCAGCTCGTCGACGTTGAGATCACGTGCCAGGACGGCAACGGCTCCGGTGTCGGCGAAGCACACGTCATCGTGCGGCGCGCCAACATCCACGGCTGCGAGAACGGCGTCGACGCCAACCAGGACATCACCGTCGAGGACTCCTACATCCACGGTCTCTTCAACGGCAACGACGCCCACGCCGACGGTATCCAGCTCGCGTGGCACTGGAACGGGTCGGCATATGTGTGCTGTGGACTGAACATCACCATCCGCCACAACACGATCTTCGGCGCCAGCGAGTCTGGAGTCCTCGGTACCTCGGCGATCATCACGAACCCGACCGGTGACGAGAACATCCTGATCGAGAACAACGTCCTGGCCGGCGGCGCCGCCACCGTCTACTGCAACCGCCCCGGCACGGGGAAGAACTTCCGGCTGGTCAACAACCGGTTCAGCACCCGCTACAGCAGCAAGGTCGGTGCCTACATGCCCACCGACGACTGTGCGGACGAGACGCTCTCCGGCAACGTCTACCACGAGACCGGACAGCCGATCTCGCTGGGCTGATTCTGGAAGCTGGCCCCTGCAAGGGACCTGATGAGGCGCTCGTCCGGATGACTCCGGGCGGGCGCCTCGTGGTCTCGATCAACGCCGAC